>JBJFHH010000216.1:25677-33736 GCA_051893475.1 Bacillus sp. (in: firmicutes)
CGGGATTTCGGCTGACAATACAGCTTATAAGGTGCCGCATATGGGCTGGAATAAGCTTCAATATCAGCGTGAGGATGAAATTTTAAATGCTTGCGATGAGGACCATGTATATTTCGTTCATTCCTATTATTTGCAGACGGATGATGAAGAGGTAGTGATTGCTACTGCAAATTATTATGAATCGGTTCCGGCGATTGTCGGGAAGGGCCGTGTCATCGGGATGCAATTTCATCCGGAAAAGAGCAGTCATTTAGGCATGAAACTATTGAAAAACTACTTACAGCTTGTCGAAAAGAAGGTGGAGGCATGACGACATTTACAATCTATCCGGCGATTGATATGCGCGGCGGTAAATGCGTGAGGTTATATAAAGGCGATTATAATCAGGAAACGGTATATGGAGAAAGTCCTTTTGAAATGGCCAAAAGCTTCGCAGACCAGGGAACGGAATGGATACATATGGTCGACTTAGACGGAGCGAAGGCCGGCAAGCCGGTAAATCATGAGCATGTAATCAAAGTGGCGAAAGAGCTTGACGTAAATGTGCAAATCGGCGGCGGCATTCGGACGGAAGAGGATATCAATTATTATTTGGAAAACGGCGTCAATCGCGTCATTTTAGGCAGTGTTGCTGTTTCTGATGTGGAATTCACGAAAAGTATGCTGCAAAAATACGGTGAGAAAATCGCGATTGGACTCGATGCGAAAGATGGGCTGGTGGCAACGCATGGATGGCTGGAAACGTCGAAGGTGACAGCGGTCGAGCTTGGTAAAAAGCTGGCGGAATACGGTGCTGAAGTGTTCATATTCACAGATATTGCAACAGACGGCACTTTAGCAGGTCCGAATGTCGAAGCGACAAGATTATTGGCGGAGGAAACCGGGAAAAGCGTGATTGCTTCCGGGGGCATCAGTTGCCTGGAAGATGTGGAGCATCTGGCGAAACTGCAATCTGCTGGAGTGACAGGCTCAATTGTCGGCAAAGCGATTTACAGCAACCGATTTACAGTGAAGGAAGCGCTAGAGTGCGTGCAGGCAGGAGGTAAGATGCAATGATTACGAAAAGAATCATTCCGTGTTTGGACGTAAAGGAAGGCCGTGTCGTAAAAGGCGTGCAATTCGTCAGTCTCCGAGATGCCGGAGACCCGGTTGAACTTGCTAAGTTTTACGACCAGGAAGGCGCTGATGAGCTTGTCTTCCTTGATATATCCGCGTCGCATGAGGGACGGAAAACGATGGTTCAAGTCGTTCAGGATGTCGCTTCACAGCTGGCGATTCCGTTTACAGTCGGTGGAGGCATTAATAGTCTTGAAGATATGAAACGAATCTTGCGTGCCGGAGCTGATAAGGTTTCCTTAAATACAGCAGCGGTGGAAAATCCGCAGCTCATCAACGAAGGAAGCGACTTTTTCGGAGCGCAATGCATTGTCGTGGCAATTGATGCCAAATATGATGAAGCACGATGTTCGTGGACGGTTTATACGCATGGCGGACGCAAGGAAACAGAGCGTGATGTGATTGAATGGGCAAAAGAGGCTGTCTCAAGAGGAGCCGGCGAAATTTTGCTGACGAGCATGGATTGTGATGGCGAAAAGGCTGGTTTTGATTTAGCACTGACGAAAGCAGTCAGTGAAGCCGTGACGGTGCCGGTTATTGCATCGGGCGGAGCCGGCAAGGCCGAGCATTTCAAAGAGGCTTTTTTGGATGGAAAGGCAGATGCAGCTTTGGCGGCATCGATTTTCCACTATAAAGAAACATCCGTTAAAGAAGTGAAATCGTATTTGCAACGAGAAGGAGTGATTGTGCGATGAAAGATGTACAACTGAAGTTTGACAGTAATGGATTAATTCCGGCGATTGTTCAGGATGCTGCGTCCAAGAAGGTACTGACGCTTGCTTATATGAATGAAGAGTCGCTGCAAAAGACAATCGAAACCGGAGAAACATGGTTTTACAGCCGTTCGCGCCAGGAGCTTTGGCATAAGGGTGCTACCAGCAGCAATACGCAATCTGTGCAATCGATTGCCTTTGATTGCGATCAAGATGCGCTAGTTGTGCTGGTCAATCCGAAGGGACCGGCTTGCCATAATGGTACAACGTCTTGCTTTACAGAAACATTGTACAAATCAGAAGAACCAGCGGCAAAAACGGACAGTTCATTCTTGTATGAGCTTGAAAATATTATCGCCGAACGCGAGCAGCAAAGACCTGAGGGCTCTTATACGACTTATTTGTTTGAAAAAGGTGTAGATAAAATTTTGAAAAAAGTCGGCGAGGAATCGGCAGAGGTGATTATTGCCGCAAAAAACAGAGATCATGATGAATTGCAGTGGGAAAGCGCTGATTTGATTTTCCACTTGCTTGTGCTGCTGAAGGAGCAAAACTTGCCGTTCTCGGATGTATTGGATGCGCTGAAACAGCGCCACGAATCGAAAAAATAAGTGAATCCCCCTTATTTGTGCGGTTATACAATGAACAATGCTCAGTAAAAAAAGCCATTCTGTGCAAAAATTGCAGAGTCTGGCTTTTTGACTTTATATGTATAGAGGCTTTAGACTAGAGCTCTGCAGTTCTTTTCCATATGTGAATATGGTATAATATTGTAGTTAACCAACTTTTATTGGAGGATTACATGAGTAAAAACTCTAAATACGAACAACAGGCTAAAATTTTTGCTTTTCATCCGACAGGTGAATATTATTTTTCAAAAGGATTAAAAGCTTATCATAGACGTGATTTATATAAAGCGAAGAAATACTTGGAACGAGCAATGGAACTTGAACCGTTAGAGCCGATTATCGCCTGTCAGCTGGCGATTGTTTGTACGGATATCGGCGAATATGGCTATTCTAATACAATATTAGAAAATATTATATCCGATTTGGACCCGTTTATGAGTGAATGCCATTACTTTTTGGCAAATAATTTTGCTCATCTTGGTATGTTCAAGGACGCCTACAAGCATGCTAATCAATATTTGAAACTGGACCATAAGGGCGAATTTACGGACGATGCCGAGGATTTATTAGATTTGCTGGCAATGGAGAGCATGGAAAGCGGAGAAGACTTTGAAGAGCCAGATTCTTTGTTGCTGGATCGTGAAGAAGCGAGAAGTTACTTGGAAGCAGGTAATTTTCCGAAAGCGATCGCGGCGTTGCAAAATTTGATTGTCGAGCAACCTGATTCATGGTTTGCATATAATAATTTAGCGCTTGCCTATTTTTATTCAGGGAATAAAGAGGAAGCTTTTCGCACAGTTGAGGAAGTTCTCGAGAAAAATCCGGGAAATTTGCATGGTCTTTGCAATTTAGTGGTCTTCCATCATTATGAGAAGAATATGGATCAAGTAGTGGAGATTGTGTCCGCCTTAATGAAAGTGCGACCAATCAATGTCGAGCAGCAATATAAGCTGGGCGCAACTTTTGCACTTATCGGACGTTTTGATTTGGCCTATATGTGGCTGAAGCATCTGCAAAAGAACGGCTTTGCCGGAGATGATACGTTCTATTATTGGGTTTCAACTTGTGCATACCATCTAGGCTATGAACAAAGTGCTCAAAAGGCTTGGAAAAAAGTAATTGAGCTTAATCCTGATAAAGAAGGATTGGAGCCATGGGGTGAAATTGTTTCGGGACTTAATGGATTTGAACACCAGGTTCCCGTTGTAGTGAAGAAACTCGAAAGTGATTTGAGTGAGGAAAGACTATTCGGTCTGTTTTTATATAAGCATTGCTTCCATAAGGACAATAATACCCTACTTGAAGCGATTCAAAATAACGATCGATTTACTGATACAGAAAAAGCATATTTAGCATTCATTGAGAGTGACGGCTCCGTGAATAATGATACTTATTTTATAGATTTAGTGGCCGAGATGCTTTATAAGCAGTTTAATCCGATTTCATTAGTGGAAGCGGGCTTGTACTTCATTTGGTTCTCTGTGTGGGAAGAAGGACAAAAAGAGCAAGTTGCGTTCTCAAATCCGGCAGCATGGGCAGCGGCTGTTGTATATACATGGAGAAAAATGCGGAATGAGCAGTTGAGCCAAAAAGAAGCAGCAAAAATGTTTGATGTGTCGGTATCGACTATTCAAAAGTATGTAAAAAAGGTGAACGACCTGCTTCATTGAGCATTTTCGTGGACTGCCTAGTTTTGCTTATATAGGATAAAAGGTAGGAAATACTATTGAGTAAAGCAAATGAGAACCATTACTATAAGTATAGTGTTTAATGAAGGAGTGACATAAATGACGGAAGAAAAAATTTATGATGTTGTCATTATTGGTGCAGGACCGGCAGGAATGACAGCGGCTGTTTATACATCGCGCGCGAATTTATCCACTTTAATGCTGGAAAGAGGCGTGCCGGGCGGACAAATGGCAAATACGGAAGAAGTAGAAAACTATCCTGGATTCGATTCTATTTTAGGACCTGAATTATCGACAAAAATGTTCGATCATGCTAAAAAATTCGGTGCTGAGTATGCTTACGGAGACGTTAAGGAAGTTATTGACCATAAACAATATAAAGAAATTAACTGCGGTTCAAAATCGTTTAAAGCAAGAGCCATTATTATCGCAGCAGGCGCTCAATATAAGAAAATCGGTGTTCCAGGCGAGAAAGAGCTTGGCGGTCGCGGTGTTTCTTACTGTGCGGTATGTGACGGCGCTTTCTTCAAAAATAAAGAGCTGATTGTTGTCGGCGGAGGAGACTCTGCAGTGGAAGAAGGCGTTTATTTGACTCGCTTCGCTTCTAAAGTAACAATCGTTCACAGAAGAGATGAGCTAAGAGCGCAAAAAATTCTTCAAGACCGCGCGTTTGCTAATGAGAAAATTGATTTCATCTGGAATCACACAGTGAAACAAATTAATGAAAACAACGGTAAAGTTGGCAGCGTAACACTTGTATCGACTGTTACTGGCGAAGAGCAAGAAGTGAAAACAGACGGTGTTTTCATTTACATCGGGATGGAGCCATTAACAAAGCCGTTTGTGAATCTTGGCATTACAAATGAAAATGGCTATATCGTAACAAATGAGCGTATGGAAACAAAAGTGGACGGAATCTTCGCTGCCGGCGATATTCGTGAAAAAACACTTCGTCAAATTGTTACAGCAACTGGAGATGGAAGTATCGCTGCTCAAAACGCACAGCATTATGTTGAAGAGCTGATTGAAGCGGAAAAAGAAAAAATCAATTCTTAATGCAAATGTAACATCACTGCAATCAAACTGGGGTACAATAAAGGAACAAATTAACCCCCTTTTAAATAAAAATTGAGGATGCCACGGGTATGAAGGTGCAAGGTCGCCTTTGACGGTGACACCCTCTTTTTTTGTGTTCGCAGATGCCGGTGTTAATAATTGGAGAATTAGCTAAAAAATTTTCTGCCGCTCAAAAAAAGCTGAGCGGAAGGGCAAAACAACTAAGGATTGACACACACGGTTCTTTCAGAAATAAACTAATAATAGTATAATGTAATGAAATACGATTTCTGAAAAAATGTCATTTTTTGTTATATATTGAGGTGAGTAATGTGCAGAGGGTTACGAATTGTGTCTTAGTAAATGAGGGCCGAATCTTGCTTTTGCAAAAGCCGAGAAGAGGATGGTGGGTTGCTCCGGGCGGTAAGATGGAGCCGGGAGAATCAGTGAAAGAAGCCTGTGTAAGAGAGTATAGAGAAGAAACAGGCATTTATGTGAAAAACCCAAAAATTAAAGGGATTTTTACCTTTATAATGAAGGATGGCGACCAGGTTCAATCGGAATGGATGATGTTTACGTTCGTTGCGGATGAATTTGATGGCCAAAATTTAAAAGAGAGTGAAGAAGGTATCATTGATTGGGTTTCAATGGATGATATTTCAGAGTTGCCGATGGCTGAAGGCGACTATCATATTTTAGACTATATGATTCATGGAAGCGGACTTATATATGGCACATTTACATACACACCAGATTTCAAACTTTTATCGTATCGACTCGATCCGAATTAATCATTTGTCGAAACAATGACAACGGGTCCGGGAGGCGAAGCATTTTTGCCGATAATTGAGGACTGCTGTGTATGATAAGTCGAAAGAAGAAAGGGTGATTGTGTGATGACAGATGAGATGAATAAAGACACCGATCTTGTGATCATTACTGGTATGTCAGGTGCCGGGAAAACAGTAGCCGTACAAAGCTTTGAGGATTTAGGCTATTTTTGTGTTGATAACCTTCCGCCAACATTGCTTCCGAAATTTTTAGAGCTGATGAAGGAATCCGGCAATAAAATGAATAAAGTGGCTCTTGTAATGGATTTAAGAGGAAGAGAATTTTTCGACCATTTATTCCAAGCGTTGGATAACTTGTTGGAAGAAAATTGGATGAAACCTCAAATACTGTTTCTCGATGCGGATAATGAAGTGCTTGTACGTCGCTATAAAGAAACAAGAAGAACGCATCCCCTTGCTCCGCTCGGCTTGCCTTTAGATGGCATTAAGTTGGAAAGAAAACTATTGGATGGCCTGAAAGGCAGAGCACAGACAATTTACAACACTTCCAACATGAAGCCAAGGGAATTAAGAGAGAAAATTTTAAGGCAATTTGCAACGGATAGCCGTCCCGAGTTTACAGTAAACATTATGTCTTTCGGATTTAAGCACGGGCTTCCGATTGATGCAGATACAGTTTTTGATGTGCGATTCTTGCCTAATCCTTATTATATTGAGGATCTGCGCCCCAAGACGGGCCTTCAGGAAGAGGTTTCGAGCTATGTGCTGAAGTGGAATGAAACAACCAAATTCCTTGAGAAAACAATCGACTTGCTGACGTTTGTGCTTCCGCATTACAAAAGGGAAGGAAAAGCGCAGCTGGTAATCGCAATTGGCTGTACGGGCGGTCAACATCGTTCTGTAACGATTGCGGAATATTTGGCAAATCATTTCAAAGGGCAATACCATACGACTGTTTCTCACCGGGATATTAACTTAAGGAAGGAACAAACACATGGCTAAACATGCTCAGCAACTTAAGCAACCCAAAATAGTCATTATCGGCGGAGGTACAGGTCTTCCCGTGCTTTTACGAGGTTTGAAGCAGTACCCGGTTGATATTACAGCTATTGTAACGGTTGCGGATGATGGCGGCAGCTCGGGAAGGCTGCGGGATGATTTTCATATACCGCCTCCTGGCGATGTTCGAAATGTTCTTGCAGCTCTTTCAGATGTGGAGCCGCTTGTCGAGAAAATGTTTCAGCACCGATTTGTACAATCAGAGCTGTCCGGGCATTCTCTCGGTAATTTGATTTTGGCAGCAATGACCTCGATTACGGGTGATTTTGTGCATGCCATTCAGGAAATGAGCAAGGTTTTAAATGTTCGAGGCAAGGTTTTGCCGGCGGCTAATCAAAGCGTCGTACTGCATGCCGAGCTTGAGGACGGCTCTTTTATTTCGGGAGAATCAAAGATTCCGTACTCCGGAAAGAAGATTAAACGGGTTTTTCTGACACCTTCTGAGGTGAAGCCGCTTTCAGAAACGATTACAGCGATTCGCCAGGCGGATTTAATCGTTGTAGGGCCGGGAAGCCTGTATACGAGTATATTGCCAAACCTTTTAGTGCCGCGAATTGGTTATGAAGTGTGCAATGCAAAGGCGAAAAAGGTCTATGTATGCAACTTGATGACGCAAGCGGGAGAAACATTGAATTTTTCGGCAAGCGACCATGTGAAAACGATTTATGATCATATCGGCTGTGCTTGTATTGATACCATTCTTGTTAATAATGAGGAAGTCCCTCCGCAAATTCAATTAAGGTATAAAGAGGAACTGGCTCAGCCTGTCCATTTTGATGTGGCAAAGTTATTAGAACTCGGAATGGAAGTTGTGCAGGAGCAAATTTTGACTTATGAACAAGAATATATTCGTCATGATACGAAAAAAGTTGCGAATATATTATATAGAATGCTTGTAGATGAAACGAAATCCATGCTTGGTTCGTAAATAAAAATGCAAAGCTGATAAGGTTTGTCATTTCCTTATCAGCGCAATGCGTGTAATAATAGGAGGTGAGAGAGTGTCT
>JBJFHH010000217.1:0-2207 GCA_051893475.1 Bacillus sp. (in: firmicutes)
CCTTCGACCCTCTGATTAAAAGTCAGATGCTCTACCAACTGAGCTAATGGCTCATTAAGAAGTATTTCTTAACAACGAGATTTATAATATCACAGCAAACAAGAGTATGCAACAACTTTTAAAAAGAAAGTTTATTCTGAATGATTACGGGTATAAAAAGGTTTCATGTGAAACATTGTTTTACTTCAAAAAAATCCTCCATTCACAAAGTGAAGGAGGATTTTCTCAAACTTAATCTATTATTTTTGTCTCCAAGGATTTACGACTACGTTTGTTTGCAGACGATCTGGTCCTACAGAGAAGATTGATAATGGAATACCTGTCAGCTGAGATACTCTTTCTACGTAATGACGTGCATTTTCAGGTAATTCACTTAGTGATTTGCAGCCCGTAATATCTTCCGTCCAACCTGGCAGCTCTTCATATACCGGCTCACATTCTGAAAGAACCTTCAGACTCGCAGGGAACTCTTCGATTACTTCCCCTTTATAACGGTATGCTACACAAATTTTCAATGTGTCAATTCCTGTTAAAACGTCGATTGAGTTCAATGATAAATCTGTTATTCCGCTCACACGGCGTGCATGGCGAACTACTACGGAATCAAACCAACCAACTCGGCGCGGACGCCCTGTTGTAGTACCGTATTCGCGTCCCACTTCACGAATTTGGTGCCCGATTTCATTATCCAATTCTGTAGGGAAAGGACCGTCACCAACACGTGTTGTATAAGCTTTACATACGCCGACTACATGATCAATTTTAGAAGGGCCAACACCGGAACCGATTGTTACGCCGCCAGCTACCGGGTTAGAAGATGTAACGAACGGGTAAGTACCTTGGTCGATATCCAACATAACGCCTTGAGCACCTTCGAAAAGTACTCGGCGACCCTCATCTAATGCATCGTTTAAGACGACAGATGTATCGCAAATATACTTTTTGATTTGCTGACCGTACTCATAATATTCATCAAGAATTTGCTCCAAAGTGAAGCCTTCTGTTTCATAAAATTTTTCTAACAAACGGTTTTTCTCTTTTAAGTTATGAGAGAGCTTTTCTTCAAAAACTTCACGATCCAATAAATCAGCCATACGAATCCCGACACGAGCCGCTTTATCCATGTAAGCTGGTCCAATACCTTTTTTCGTTGTACCAATTTTATTGGCGCCTTTTCGCTCTTCTTCAACTTCATCCAATTTTAAATGATACGGCAGAATAACATGTGCACGGTTGCTAATGCGAAGGTTATCTGTTGTTACACCATTGCTGTGCAAATACTCCAATTCTTTAACTAAAGCTTTTGGATCAACAACCATTCCATTACCAATCACACAAATTTTATCCTTATAGAAAATACCCGAAGGGATTAAGTGCAATTTATATGTGACTCCATCAAACTTAATTGTATGACCTGCATTATTGCCGCCTTGATAGCGAGCAATCGCTTCTGCATGCTCAGACAAAAAGTCTGTGATCTTTCCTTTACCTTCATCTCCCCATTGTGTTCCAACAACTACTACAGAAGACATTTAGTGCACCTCCAAAGAATTACATATCCGATAACTATCAAACAAACTTATTTTAACTGTATTTCTAAAAAAAATCAACAAAAACCGAACGATAAATCAAACATTATATTTTTTCGTTCGTAAATATAATCAATTACATATATTAAAATTTTCTAATTCCTTTTAATTTCCTTTTCGTGATATAATAAAATCCTACTGTGAAATCGCATTTTTTTACATTTTTCTATACCTTTCTACATAATTTTCAGACATAATTTTAGACAGGAGAGAGGACGACATGAAACTTAAGACCTTCATGCTGCTGATGTTTGCTATGACTCTGCTGGCTGGGTGCGGAATAAGTTCACAAAAAACAGACGAAGACGACCAAAATGTTCAAACCTCAGTCAAAGAATCGCAAATTCCGGGCATTGAAATCGAAACGGAAATCGGGGAATACGAGGAATATAAATATGCCCTGCACTTTCCAAGAACAGAAAGTGATGCAATTAACGAAGAAATTTACAAATTTATTTCACAACAACGTGATCAATTCCTAGAATTAACAAAGAATATGGAAATAGAAGAGGGTCTATTTTCTGAACTGAATCTCGATTTTGAAATTAGTCATATTTCAGAACCGTTTCTATCCATAGTTTTTACATCCACCACAAATATTCCTGAATCAGCTCAAAC
>JBJFHH010000217.1:2307-33512 GCA_051893475.1 Bacillus sp. (in: firmicutes)
CGTTTCTATCCATAGTTTTTACATCCACCACAAATATTCCTGAATCAGCTCAAACCAGTACGATACATACTTTAAATTTTAATCGTCTTACAGACTCAGTGTTAACACTTGCAGATATATTATCTGCTGAAAACTCTCTTGAATATTTGCAAAAACTCTCAGAGAAACAACTTTTGCAAAACAATCAGCTAGCTGAATTGGCAAAGACAGGCCTGCTCGCAGATGGCATATCTTCTAAACTGAAAAACTATGAAACTTTCAATCTCAAGGACCAATCACTAAACTTTTATTTTAGTAGTGATCAATTTCACAACGCTAACATCGAATCTTTTAATATAGCACTTACATACAATAGTCTGACCGGAATTATAAATTCATCTTTTTTACAATCAATTGTGCAAATTGCCTCAACTGAAACGGCGCTTCTTTCAGATACGACTTTAGCAACAGAGAACGTGGTTACAACTTTAGATCCTAACCAAAAGTATGTAGCATTAACCTTTGATGATGGTCCGCATAAAGATTACACACCACAAATATTGGATACGTTAAAGAAGTATAATGCGAAGGCTACTTTTTATGTATTAGGTAACCGAGTTTCTTATTATCCTGATATAGTCAAACGAGCTTACGAGGAAGGGCATGAAATCGGCAACCATACGTGGAGTCATCCAAACTTAACAAGCTTATCTCAGGAGTCGTTAATAGAAGAAATCAATAATGCTTCTAATGAAATTGCCAAAATAACCGGCAAAATGCCGTCAACTATTCGACCGCCTTATGGCGCATACAATGAAACGGTACAGGATTTCGTCAGCATGCCGATTATTTTATGGTCTGTCGATACACTTGATTGGAAACATAAAAGCAGTGCCCGAATCAAGCAGGTCATTCAAACGAATGTAACGGACGGCAGCATTATTTTAATGCACGATATTCACCAGGCATCAGCCGACGCATTAGAAGATGTTTTAATCAGTCTGTCGCAGCAAGGATACCAGTTCGTGACGGTCAGTGCTCTCCTGCAATTGACTGATCCGTCAGTTGCCTATGCCAGCCAAGTATTTACCAATAAATAAGCTCAAAAAAATACGCATAAAAAAATGGAGGCTTAAAATAAGCTTCCATTTTTTTATGCACCTGGCGGCATGCCTGAATCATCATATCTATGCTCCAAGTTGACGAACTTGTTATATTCTTTGACAAAAGCTAATGAAACGGTGCCAACCGGGCCGTTACGTTGTTTGGCAATAATAATTTCAATAATATTCTTATTCTCTGTTTCTTTATCATAATAGTCATCACGATATAAGAAGGCGACGATATCGGCATCCTGCTCAATTGAACCGGATTCACGAATATCGGACATCATCGGACGTTTGTCTTGACGCTGTTCAACACCACGTGAAAGCTGTGACAGGGCGATAACGGGCACCTGCAGTTCACGCGCCAACGCTTTCAAGGAACGGGAGATTTCCGATACCTCTTGCTGACGGTTTTCGCCTGAACGACCATTCCCTTGAATCAACTGCAAGTAGTCAATCAAAATCATCCCTAAACCATGCTCCTGCTTCAATCTTCGGCATTTTGAACGAATGTCTCCAATTCGGACACCCGGAGTATCGTCAATGAATATGCCGGCATTGGACAGGCTTCCCATTGCCATTGTCAGCTTGCGCCAATCTTCATCAGTCAATGCGCCAGTTCTTAAGTTTTGGGCATTGATATTCCCCTCAGCACAAAGCATACGCATGACGAGCTGCTCAGCACCCATCTCCAGACTGAAAATCGCAACATTCTCATCTGTCTTCGTTGCCACGTTTTGAGCAATATTCAAGGCAAAGGCCGTTTTACCTACGGATGGACGGGCTGCTACAATAATTAAGTCATTGCGTTGAAATCCCGCTGTCATTCGGTCAAGCTCGGCAAATCCTGTTGGAATACCGGTAATGTCTCCTTTGCGGTTAGCAAGCTCCTCTATGTTATCATAAGCTGTGACAAGTACATCTTTAATATTCTGGAATGCACCGGCATTTTTACGTTGCGCCACTTCCATAATGCTCTTTTCAGCTTCGCCTATATAGGCCTCTACCTCGTCCTCGCGGCTATAGCCTTCTTGAACGATTTGCGTCGCCACTCGAATCGTACGTCGCAGCAATGATTTCTCATCCACGATTCGTGCATAGTATTCAATATTGGCTGCTGTCGGCACAGAATCGGCCAATTCACTTAAATACGCAACACCACCGACATCTTCTAAGCTTTTCGTAGCTGACAGTTCTTCTGTAACCGTAATCAGGTCAACTACACTGCCGCTGTCATTCAGCTTCAGCATCACCTGATAAATTTTTTGATGAGCTACTTTGTAGAAATCTTCGGGAATCAGTATTTCAGAGGCCACAATCAGCGAAGAGGGCTGAAGAAAAATAGCGCCCAATACAGCTTGCTCTGCTTCTATATTTTGCGGCGGTATTTGGTTTTGAAAGGTTTCACTCAATCTATATTGCCCCCCTATTTTCAAAATTGGTCTCTATAATTAAAACGACTCCATTGCATTCATTATTTGAAAAGGAGTCGTCTTTATTGTTCACCTATACACTGCTAATTACTTGATGAAGCAAAACAATTATTTTGCTTCTTTTACATGCACATTTAAAGTAGCAGTCACATCGTGGTGCAGCTTCACCGGCACTTTAGTATATCCTAATGCTCGAATGCCGTCAGGAAGCTCCATTTTACGTTTATCAATCTTGATGCCTGCTTTTGCCTGCAAAGCTTCAGCAATTTGTTTCGTTGTTACAGAACCAAATAAGCGACCGCCATCTCCTGCTTTTGCTTCTAGTTCTACTGTAATTTTTTCAAGCTCTACTTTCAAATCCTTTGCTTGCTGAAGCTCTTCAGCAGCTACTTGATTCGCTTTATTTTTTTGTGCTTCTAATTTTTTTAGATTTCCAGGCGTAGCTTCAATTGCTGCCTCTTGCTTAAACAAGAAATTGTGCGCATATCCATCAGATACGTTTTTAATTTCTCCTTTTTTACCTTTTCCTTTAACATCTTTTAAGAAAATGACTTTCATTCTTTTGTTCCTCCCTCAAGATATTCATCTATGGCCAACTTCAATTTTTCTTCAGCCTCATTGACAGATTCAACTTTCAGCTGTGTAGCGGCGTTCGTTAAATGTCCGCCGCCATTCAATAATTCCATAATGATTTGGACATTTATTTCTCCTAATGAGCGTGCACTGATGCTGATCAGATGCTCGCTGCGCTTCGAGATTACAAAGGCTGCATTGACGCCATTCATTGACAACAATGTATCGGCTGCTTGAGCAATTAAAATTTGTTCATTGATTTCGTTTTCTTTGCCTTTTGCAATTGCGATTCCTTCCTTATAAAAAGAGACTGCTTCGATTAGTTTGGCCCGCTTTAAATAGTCCTGCAAGTCTTCTTTTAAAAACTTCTGCACGAGTACAGTATCGGCCCCATGGCTGCGAAGATAAGAGGCAGCGTCAAATGTGCGCGATCCGGTCCGCAGCGTGAAACTTTTTGTATCGACAATGATGCCGGCCAGAAGCGCGGTTGCCTCAAGCATATCAATGTCGCTTTTTTTCTCTTGGTATTCCAGAAGCTCTGTCACCAACTCCGCCGTTGATGACGCATATGGTTCCATATAAACAAGCAGAGCACGATCAATAAACTCTTCTCCTCTGCGATGATGATCAATGACAACAACTTTTTCGATATTGCGAAGAAGTCTCTCATCAATGACCATAGAAGGTTTATGTGTGTCAACAACTACTAAAAGCGTATCATCTGTAATTATATCATAGGCTTTTTCCACAGAAATGAAGCGGGAATTTAAACCAGGATTTTTTTTGACTTCGTTCATCAGCCGTTTAACGCTCGTATCAATCTCCTGAAAATTCACGACGATAAATGCCTCGCGTTCATTCATCATCGCTACTTTGGAAATGCCGATTGCGGCTCCGATTGCATCCATATCCGGGTATTTATGGCCCATTACAATGACTTTATCGCTATCAAGAATAATATCCTTTAATGCATGCGAAATGACGCGTGCGCGCACCCTTGTTCTTTTTTCAACCGGGTTGGTTTTTCCGCCATAAAATTTGGCTTTTCCGTTTGGCAGTTTTATAGCTACCTGGTCCCCTCCGCGTCCTAGTGCTAAATCGAGGCTTGATTGAGCTAATGATGCCAATACCGGGAAGGACGACTCCCCGCAGCCGATACCAATACTCAATGTCAATGGCACATGTTGCTTTGTTGTTGCTTCACGAATGACATCCAATATCGTAAATTTGGTTTTCTCCAAGTTTTGCAGAATGTGTTCATTCAGTATGCATATAAAACGATCAGATGACGTTCTCTTTAAAAACATCCCGTGTTCCTTTGCCCATTTATCCAAAAGGGAAGTAACAAGGCTATTTAAACCGCTGCGTCTTCTGTCGTTCATCCCTTGCGTTAGCTCATCATAATTATCCAGATAAATAATACTGATGACCGTTCGCTCATTTTCGTACATTTTTTCTATTTCTACTTGCTCTGTCACATCAAAGAAATACAATAATTTTTCAGCGCTTTTATTAATGACCTTGAAACGACGGTCGTTTATGGAGACTGTTCCCTCCTCAATTCCTTGCTTTACAATCGGCACAACCGATTCAGCCAATTCATAAAGGGAGCTTCCGACGATAATCTCTTCATGAAAACAGCTCGCCATATAAGCATTCGACCACTCGATTATATAGTCATGATCAATCAGCATAATACCAATTGGCATTTCCAGCAATGCCTCTTCCCCTACGCTTTTCAGTCTGTAGGAAAGCGTTGAAATATATTGCTCGGTCGCTTTTTGATTCATAAAATCAATCTTGAAAATGACATAAATCAATCCAGCTACAATCAGCATACCAATCACAGCCAATACCAACTGATAATAGGCCAGCGCCGCAGACAGCAAGGTTACAACAACCATTAGCCCCGCCAGCGCAAATTGAATGGACTTACTTTTATAATTTGATGACATCATTTCAGCTCCTACAAAGACTAGCTTAGATTTTCTTTCTCAAGCTAAAACCTAAATCTATTATACCTAAAATCCTGACGAAAGGAGCAACGATTGATGCAAAAGGCAAAAGAATCGAAAAGATAACAATAATTACAGGAATCGCTTTATTCCACTTCTTCAAATCACTGATGAAGAACAGAAAGGAGTATCCTTGCAGCATAACAAAGAACTGCAGACAGAACATTAAATTAATCGCTATTGTATAGGCTATTCCATCAGAAGGATCAATAAACAGCGAAGCGACCATGATAATTAAATAATACCATAAAAGACTTTTTGGCATTTGCAGCTCCCTGAAAGGGGCGATCTGCAATTTTTTCGAACTGAAACGATTAATAATCGGTTTGCACCCGATATAAATAATACTTACTAATACTACAGAAGCTATAACAATGAAACTCGGCAGCAGTATCTCTATAGCTTCAAGCGAGTCTCTGAGCTGTATTAGCATCTCAACACTTTCTTCATTTTGGCCCATGCTGTTAAAGATATTCTCTGATTGATCAATGATGGCATTCATCCGTTCAATCGTCTTATCTATATAGTTTATATCCATGAACACCATAGAAATAATGAAAATCAGCAGCATATTAGCGATAAATAACAAAACAGACAGTATGTACATCTGCAGACGGCTCTTGCCCGATCTTAAATAGCAGCCAATTGTTATACCAATTGAGCCCATCATGATTGTCATCGGCACTGAAAACACATGACCTAAAATGACCGTAATGAAGCAGGAGGCCACTAAAAACATCAACGACCATTTCAGATCGTTTTCCAGAGCAATAAAAACGAATGGAATCGGCAAAATAAACATCATGATGACGCCGACAACCGGAATATAAATGGTAATCAGCAGCATAATAGCGAACAGTGCCAGCAGCATACCGCCAATTGCTAATTGTCTCCCTTTATTCAAGATTAAATCTCCTTTCACAGGTCGAACATCTCAGTCTAACAGTATTCCCCCTATTGATTAGCCTACTACTTCCTATACCTATTTTTTAGTTTCGACTGATTGACCTCACTCTAACCCCTCATCTGTTTTTCGCTTCATTCAGCAAGGAAGCGTATGTGGGTTTATAAAAGTGCAAAAAAGCACATGAAGGAACTAATCCTCCATGTGCTTTTTAAACAGTGATTATTCACCAGATACGTATGGTAGTAAAGCCATCATACGAGCGCGTTTGATTGCAACTGTAAGTTTACGTTGGTATTTAGCGCTTGTTCCTGTTACACGACGAGGTAAAATTTTACCACGCTCAGAAACGAATTTTTTTAATAAATCTACATCTTTATAATCGATGTGTGTGATGCCGTTAGCAGTAAAGTAACAAACTTTACGACGTTTAGCACGGCCACCTCTGCGTCCACCCATTGCCATTGGTTTTTCCTCCTTCCGGAAATGTATTATATAAACTACCGATCGTTTATATTAAAACGGCAGATCATCATCTGAAATGTCGATCGTTTGACCGCCATTTGCAAATGGATCATCATCTACACGAGTGTAGTTGCCGCCGCGTTGTTGGTTTTGATTCTGATTGCGGCTTGGTTGCTGACCACCGTAAGAAGGGAATTCTTCTCGTGGAGGAGCGCCGAAAGAACCGCCATCGCCTCTGTTGCCACCGCCGTTTGCACTTCTAGGTTCTAAGAACTGAACACTTTCAGCGACTACTTCGGTAACATATACTCGCTTACCATCTTGTCCTTCATAGTTGCGTGTTTGAAGACGGCCGTCTACGCCTGCTAAGCTTCCTTTTTTTAAGAAATTCGCCACGTTTTCTGCCGGTTTACGCCAAACAACACAGTTAATGAAGTCTGCTTCACGTTCACCTTGCTGATTCGAAAAAGTTCGGTTTACGGCAAGAGTGAAAGTTGCTACAGGTACTCCACTTGGTGTGTAGCGCAAATCTGGATCTTTTGTTAAGCGTCCTACAAGAACGACTCGGTTCATCATCAGAATCAACTCCTTCCATTCAAGTACGTTTCACATGAAACATACTTGAGCGGATATTTATAAAATCTATATATTATGCTTCTTCTTTAATTACCATATGACGGATAATGTCTTCGCTGATTTTAGCTAGACGATCGAATTCTTGAACTGCAGCCGCTTCAGATTGCACTTTAAGAATTGTGTAGAAACCATCACGGAAATCATTGATTTCGTAAGCAAGACGACGCTTACCCCAATCTTTTGTTTCCATAACTTCCGCACCGTTATCAGTAAGAATACCGTTGAAACGCTCAACTAAAGCTTTTTTAGCTTCATCTTCGATATTTGGACGGATGATGTACATAATTTCGTATTTTCTCATCACTGTCACCTCCTTTTGGACTAACGGCCCATAATGGGCAAGGAGCAATTTAAATTAATCACTCACGAATAGAAATTATAGCATAGGTATTCGCCAAATGCAATATTTGCTTTAATCAACAAGTTATGTCCGCTAAGACTATTCTTTGGATATACAAATAATTCAAACGCAGCATTTCTTGTTTTCTAAAAATATTGATTCAGTAAAATTGATATGCGATATAAAAGTGGCAGCCAACTAATGCTGACTGCCGAACAATGAATCATTATTAAACGTTGAAACGGAAGTGGATGACATCTCCATCTTGAACAACGTATTCTTTACCTTCAAGTCGCACTTTGCCGGCTTCTTTAGCAGCAACCATGTTACCTGCGGCTAAAAGATCTGCATAAGCAACTGTTTCCGCACGGATGAAGCCTCTTTCGAAGTCAGAGTGGATGACACCTGCGCATTGCGGCGCTTTCATACCTTGAACAAATGTCCAAGCACGCACTTCCTGAACTCCGGCTGTGAAGTATGTTGCTAGACCGATCAAGTTGTAAGCAGCACGAATCAATTGGTCGAGTCCGGATTCTGCAATACCTAACTCCGCTAGAAACTCCGCCTTTTCTTCTCCTTCAAGCTCAGCGATTTCTGATTCGATTTTTGCACATACAACAATTACTTCCGCATTGTCTTTAGCCGCATATTCACGTACTTGCTGTACATATTTATTGTCACTAGTATCCGCAACTTCATCTTCGCCGACATTCGCTACATAAAGAACAGGCTTTGTTGTTAAAAGATGCATCATTTTAACAACACGCATTTCTTCTTCAGTAAATTCCACTGTGCGGGCAGGCTGTTCATTTTCTAGCGCTTCCTTCAAACGAACTAAGATGTCATGCTCAAACATGGCTTCTTTATCTTTTTGTTTTGCCATCTTTGCTACACGCGCGATACGTTTGTCTACTGATTCCAAGTCAGCCAGTATTAATTCAAGGTTGATAACCTCAATATCCTCAATTGGATCAACTTTACCGGCAACGTGAGTAATATTCTCATCTTCAAAGCAGCGGACAACTTGGCAAATTGCATCAACTTGGCGGATATGAGATAAGAATTTGTTACCTAAGCCTTCACCTTTGCTCGCACCTTTTACGATTCCGGCAATATCCGTAAATTCAAATGTTGTAGGAACCGTTTTTTTGGGTTGAACAAGCTCTGTAAGCTTTTGTAAACGGTGATCCGGCACTTCAACAATACCAACGTTGGGATCAATCGTACAGAATGGGTAGTTAGCTGATTCTGCGCCAGCTTGAGTAATAGCATTAAATAGTGTCGATTTCCCTACGTTAGGAAGACCTACAATTCCAGCTGTTAAAGCCATGTGAACATTCACTCCTCTAATATATATAAACTTGCTTTGCAAGCCCATTTATTCCGTCATTTTTAACCTCTACCAATTATAGAGACTACCATACAAAAAAACAAGCAATCGCCTGAACAAGAAAAACCGGCTCCGGTCCTTTTGGTAAGGCACATACTTGAAAATTTGCAGTCATTAAATATATACCTTATCTTTTGAAAAAGAAGCATGACTGTTACTGTTCATGCTTCTCAAGTACTTTCTTCATTTTACGCACAAAATCCTTACGAGGAATTAATACACTATGACCGCAGCCTTCGCACTTGATACGAATGTCCATCCCAAGTCTGATAATTTTCCATTTATTCGCTCCGCAAGGGTGAGGTTTTTTCATCTCAACAAGATCATTTAAGTCGTATTGCTTTTCTTCCATTCGAAAAACCTCCTAAATTTGCTTCGCTGACTGCTGCTTTTCCTCATCTTGTCGACTATACATTACCATGCGCGGATACGGAATTTCAATACCATTTGCATCTAGCGTCTCCTTTAATTCCTTGCGAATTTGTCTCGCAATGTAGAAATGACGCATAGGCAATGTTTCAGCAGTAATGCGCAGCACTATCTCAGAAGCACCAAAGCTTTGAATACCAAGCAGTTCCGGTGCTCTGACCAAGTCTTCGTAACGGGCAGGCATACTTTCGAGAAGATGAGTAATAACTCGTTCTGCCTTCTCTACATCTCCCTCATAAGCTATACCAATGTCTACTACCGCCACACTATTATGAATCGAAAAGTTTGTTACTTCAAGAATGTTGCCGTTCGGAATAATATTTAATTCACCGGTTACATTTTTGATTTTGGTTGTACGGAGGCCAATCTCCTCAACCGTACCTTCGAGCTGTCCGATTCGTACAAAGTCACCGACAGCAAACTGATCTTCAAAAATAATGAAGAAACCTGTAATAACATCCTTTACTAAACTTTGAGCACCAAAACCGACGGCGAGACCGACGATTCCAGCACCGGCGATTAAACCTTTTACATTAACGTCTACCGTATCTAAAGCCATTAAGATAGCGATGAAATAAATAATGTATGCCGCGACATTCTGCAACAGCCGCTTCATCGTTTCATCCCGACGCTCAGATGAGCGCAAGCGACTCTTGGCGCGCAATAAGAAAATCCTTGCAATCATTTTCTTCGCGATTTTCACAATCAAGCCGGAAATGACGACAATTAGTGTGATTTGAATCACAACGTCTGTAATCCCGAACCAAAATTCATCAGTTGTAAGAACTTCAAGGTAATGATTAATAAAATTCATTGATTTCACCTTCTTTAATATTACTATAACCATCTAGTTTTTATCTTTTTACGAAAGGGTATAGGTGACTAATAGTAGTCTATCTATTTTAGCAGATGAAGCTTTTGATAAAATAGATTCATAGCCAACAATTTTTCCCAATCAATGTATACAATTGAGAATCCATCCGTATACTGTTAATACTAAGCTGAAGGAGTGGGAGCGATGAATGGTAAGGCGAACTTTTTAAAGCAGAACGATTTAATCAACAGTATACTTTATGAAGAAGCTGATGCGGTAAAAAAAATAACCGATAGTCTGTTGCATATAATCCCGCCAAAGAAAACCATCATCATTGCCTGCATCGGCACGGATCGTTCCACTGGCGATTCGCTTGGTCCGTTAGTCGGCTCCTTCTTGTCACATAAACTAAAATCACCATTTTTCGTTTATGGAACATTAGATGATCCTATTCATGCCGTAAATCTGCAAGAGAAGCTTGATGAAATTCACACACGGCATAAAAATGCCTTTATCATTGCTGTCGATGCTTGCTTAGGTCGCTTAAAGAATGTCGGATCTGTGCAAATTAACCAGGGTCCATTAAAACCAGGAGCAGGCGTCAATAAGAAACTCCCGGAAGTAGGAGATATGCATATTAATGGTATTGTCAATGTCAGCGGCTTTATGGAGTTCTTCGTTTTGCAAAATACACGATTAAGCCTAGTTATGAAAATGGCCCAAACAATTGCTGAAAGCATCTATATGTCCAGCCGAATATTAGAAAAGCAAAAGAAGAATTCTTCCATTAATCGGTCGCTAATTTGAATAAACATGTATAACTGTTATTAGTTTCTTTCTATAAACCGATTATATACGCAATAAAGGTCTTTTCAAAAACAAAAGATGCTCACTAAATAAACCATCCGGATGGATGGTTTATTTATCAAGAAGTTCAAGAATTCGATTTAAATCTTCTGGCGAGAAAAATTCAATTTCGATTTTACCTTTTTTCTTTTTTTGCGAAATCGTTACCGTCGTTCCAAAACGCTCTCTCAAAATACTTTCCTGCTCTTGTATGAATACGTCCTTTTTAAGAGCAGGTTTCTTCGTTTCACGTGGAACACTCTCATTCAATTGCTGGATATATTGCTCCAACTGCCGAACATTCATTTCTTCTTTTACGATTTTTTCAACGAGTTTATTCAACAGATCCTTATTCTTCAATCCTAATAAAGCCCGTCCGTGCCCCATGGATATTGTGCCTTGCGTAATCAATTCCTGAATAGAACGGGGAAGGGATAACAGTCGAATGTGGTTAGTAATATGCGGTCTGCTTTTTCCAAGTCTCTTCGCCAATTCTTCCTGCGTCACATCCAGACGATCTAATAAAGTTTGATAAGCTGCTGCTTCTTCAATCGGTGTCAAATCTTCTCTTTGCAAGTTTTCTAAAACGGCAAGTTCCATCATTTCGGAGCTGGAAAAATCTCTAATAACAACCGGTACTTTCTCTAGGCCCGCTTCCTTTGCTGCACGGAAGCGTCTTTCACCGACAACAATTTCATAACCCTTAATGCTTTTCTTCACAATGATTGGCTGAAGGATTCCATGTTGGATAATTGATTGCTTCAGTTCCTCAATCCCTTCTACCGTGAAGATTTTTCTCGGCTGATACGGATTCGGTCTAATATCCTTTACGGAAATCTCTTGTACAGTGTCCTCTTTTGTCGTTTCCAAATTCGTAAATAGTGCGTTAATTCCTTTTCCTAGTCCTTTACCCATTCGATAACACTTCCTTTGCCAAATCTAAATATACTTCCGCTCCTTTAGACTTCGCATCATAAATAATGATTGGTTCACCGTGACTGGGCGCTTCACTGAGACGAACACTTCTCGGAATGATCGTCTTGTATACTTTATCTTGAAAATACTTTTTGACTTCCTCGATAACTTGAATACCCAGATTCGTTCTTGCATCCAGCATCGTCAATAATACACCTTCGATTTTCAGGTTCTCATTCAGATGTTTTTGCACGAGACGAACAGTATTCAAGAGCTGACTTAATCCTTCCAATGCATAATACTCACATTGTACTGGAATGATAACAGTATCCGAAGCAGTCAGGGCATTAATCGTCAACAGCCCGAGCGAGGGAGGGCAATCAATAATAACATAATCATACTGATCGACTACTTTGTCTAAAGCGCGTTTCAGCCTGACCTCTCTTGATATCGTTGGAACAAGCTCTATTTCTGCACCAGCTAGCTGAATAGTGGCTGGTATTACATCCAAGTTTTCTACTTTAGCAGACTTAATTACGTCAACTGCATCAATATCATCAACAAGCACATCATAAATGCACTGATTGACTTCTGCTTTTTCAATACCAACTCCACTGGTTGCATTTCCTTGAGGATCTATATCAACCAGCAAAATCTTCTTTCCCATATATGCTAAACATGCAGCGAGATTGACAGATGATGTTGTTTTTCCTACGCCGCCTTTCTGGTTAGCAATTGACACTATTTTTCCCACGATGCCACCTACCTTTACTTCATAAGAAATGCTAAAAATGACCGGAATAGCTCTCGAAGTATTAACGTAAAAAATGATACATGTCTTTTATTTTATCATAAATAATAACAAGTTTATTTTAAAATTAATTAAGTTTTACATTATTTCATGAGGGGCAGTGAAAGAAAATAGGACTTAAAGATAATAAATAAAGGATTCCCGATGCCTTTGCAAAGCCAGCAGGAACCCTTTAGGTGCAAAACTATTTATTTTTTGGAATTTTAATCGTAAATTGGTAATACTCTTCGTGTTCTTCCTCTTCGGAATCGAGATTAATACCATTATCAATCACCATCGTTAATGATTGGCGAATTGTATTTACCGCAATCCTCATATCTTTACTGAATGCTTTCCGTTTCGGCTTCGGCTTCTTTTCGTCAGATTCAAGCAGCCTTTGCACCCGCTCTTCGGTTTGTTTAACATTCAAGTTTTTCTCGATGATTTCTTGTAATAAAGCAATTTGCTTCTCTTCATTTTTCAACGGAATCAACGAGCGTGCATGCCGTTCTGTAATTGCTTTTTGCAGCAGCCCCTCTTGCACTTGTTGCGGAAGCTTCAACAAACGTAATTTATTCGCTACTGTTGATTGACCGATGCCCAGTCTTTGCGCCAGCGCTTCTTGTGTCAACTGATGCAGTTCAATTAGTTTGCTGTATGCGACTGCCTCCTCGATTGGCGTCAACTCTTCACGCTGAAGATTCTCAATCAGAGCGATAGAAGCTGTTTCTGTATCATTGAATTCTTTAATAAGGGCCGGAGCAAATTCCCATCCAAGCTTCGTCATTGCACGGTAACGTCGTTCACCGGCAATGAGCTCATATTTGCCTTTTTCATACTCCCTGACAACGATTGGCTGAATGATGCCATGTGTATGAATCGTTTGTGCCAACTCAGCAATTTTATCATCATCAAAAACTGTTCTCGGTTGGAAACGATTAGGAACAATATCGATTAAGGGAATCTTCTTTATTTCTTCGTTGCTGCTTTGCTTCACTTCTTCTATTTGCTCTTCCAAACGCTTTTCTTCTTTTGTACCTGTTCCAAAAAAACGCGAAAAAGGATGCTTCATTTCCCTAAACACCACCTTTTAAGTAAAAACTGGCTATTTGCCATTTACAATAGCATAAGTGCGTCAATGTATGAATAACATTTATATCAATTAGCAGCAACTCACTTATGAGTTGCCGCCTATGTATTTTAAAGTGACATCCTATTTAACTTATTCTCTATTAAACAAACAAGTTCCTTTAAAATAGCTGCTATAAAAATAATAAACTAGCAAAATAGTTGTTTCACATGAAACATTTCCATATAGCCGATTGAAATATTATTCAATCGGCTGCTTATTCGGTGTACCTGGTTTCCGCGGGTATTTCTTTGCTGTTGGCTTCACTTTTTCAATGACAATGATATTTCTTTCACTTTCTTCAAAAGGAAGCAGCATTTTCTCAACTTTTTGGATTTGCCCTCCGAAAGTTGTAATCGCTTTTTTAGCTGCCTGCATTTCGTCTTGGGCACTGGAAGCTTTCATTGCTAGAAAATGACCGCCGACTTTCACCAAAGGTATACATAACTCAGATAGGACAGACATTCTCGCAACAGCTCTTGCTGTTACTAAATCATACTTTTCGCGATGTTTCGGATTTTGCCCGAATGTTTCTGCGCGATCATGATAGAACGAGACATTGTCTAATTGCAAAACGTCCGCTAAATGATTCAAAAATGTTATACGCTTATTTAATGAATCAACGATTGAGACATGCAGGTGCGGAAAACATATTTTAATTGGTATGCTCGGAAAACCTGCTCCGGCACCTACATCACAAATGCTTTCAACCGAATGAAAGTCAAAATAAAAAGCTGCAGAAATCGAATCATAGAAATGCTTTAAATACACTTCTTCTTGATCAGTAATTGCCGTCAAATTCATTTTTTCATTCCATTCTACTAGCGTCTCAAAATAAAGACGAAATTGTTCTAATTGGCGTGGAGAAAGTTCTATACCTTTCTCCGCCAGTTTTTCAGTAAATTGTTGTTCATTCATTTATTGTTTTCACACCCATGTTTTAATTTGAAATTCGGGCAATTTTGCCTTGCTCTAAATAGACAAGCAGAATCGATATGTCAGCCGGATTTACTCCGGAAATACGAGAAGCTTGCGCAACTGTAAGCGGACGAACCGTTTTCAGCTTTTGTCTTGCTTCCGATGCCAAACTGTTGATTGCATCATAATCAATGTTTTCCGGTATCTTTTTATCTTCCATCTTCTTCAGTCTATCTACTTGCTGAAGAGATTTTTGAATATAGCCTTCATATTTGATTTGAATCTCAACTTGTTCTTTTATTTCATCTGTCAGCGGTTTTTCGCTTGGTGTAATTTGCTCGATATGAGCATATGTCATTTCCGGACGTTTCAACAAATCCGCTGCTTTAATACCGTCTTTCAGCTCGCTTCCGCCTGCTTCAGCAATCAAGTTTTGAACATCCTGTGTCGGTTTAATACCAACAGATTCGAGACGTTCTTTTTCCTCGGCAATTAATGCCTTCTTCTCTAAGAAGCGCTCATAACGATCTTCTTTGATCAGACCGACTTTCGCGCCAATTTCAGTCAAACGAAGATCGGCATTATCATGACGAAGCAATAAACGATATTCCGCTCTTGAAGTCAACAGACGGTACGGCTCATTTGTCCCTTTTGTAACAAGGTCGTCAATCAACACGCCGATATACGCATCCGCTCGACCTAAAATCACTTCTTCTTTGCCTACAGCTTTTAATCCGGCATTCATACCTGCCATTAAGCCTTGGCCGGCCGCTTCTTCATAACCGGATGTACCGTTAATTTGACCGGCTGTGTAAAGATTTTTGACTTTTTTCGTCTCAAGTGTCGGCCACAATTGCGTTGGAACGATAGCATCATACTCAATTGCATAGCCCGCGCGCATTAATTGCGCTTTCTCCAGTCCCGGAATCGAAGCTAGCATTCTTTTTTGTACATCTTCCGGCAAACTTGTTGATAATCCTTGTACATATACCTCTTGTGTGTGTCTTCCTTCAGGCTCCAAGAAAATCTGGTGACGCGGCTTATCATTAAAGCGCACCACTTTATCTTCAATAGACGGACAATAACGGGGGCCGGTACCTTTAATCATCCCTGAGTACATCGGCGATCTGTGCAGATTATCATCAATGATTTGGTGTGTCTCCAGACTTGTATACGTTAACCAGCATGGAAGCTGATCTGTAATAAATTTCGTCGTTTCAAAAGAAAAGGCGCGCGGCACATCGTCCCCGGGCTGAATTTCCGTTTGGCTGTAATCGATTGTATCACCATTTACACGAGGAGGCGTTCCTGTTTTGAAGCGGACTAAATCGAGCCCAAGCTCTTCCAAATGCTCGGAAAGTTTGACAGATGGCTGTTGGTTATTCGGACCGCTTGAATATTTCAGCTCTCCGATAATAATTTCTCCACGCAAAAATGTACCTGTCGTAATAACGACTGTTTTGGCATAATACTTCGCCCCAGTTTGTGTGATAACGCCCTTACATACGCCATCTTCCACAATCAGCTTTTCAACCATGCCTTGCACTAATGAAAGGTTTTCTTCCTGCTCGATTGTATGCTTCATTTCTTGCTGATAAAGGAATTTGTCCGCTTGCGCACGCAAAGCGCGAACGGCAGGTCCTTTACCTGTATTTAACATTCTCATTTGAATATGTGTTTTATCGATATTTCTGCCCATTTCACCGCCAAGGGCATCGATTTCTCGAACAACAATCCCTTTAGCCGGTCCGCCAACCGATGGGTTACATGGCATGAAGGCAACCATATCAAGGTTAATAGTCAGCATCAATGTTTTAGCTCCGACTCTTGCAGCAGCTAAACCGGCTTCACAGCCCGCATGACCGGCACCGATAACGATAACGTCATAATTTCCAGCTTCGTATGACATTTTTACTCCTCCAATAAAATTTTATTTCCCTAAACAGAATTGCGAGAACAACTGGTCGATCAAGCTTTCGCTGACAGTATCGCCAATGATTTCTCCGAGCAATTCCCATGACCTCGTCAAATCAATTTGCACCAAATCAATCGGTACTCCGTCTTCTATCGCCGTAATCGCATCTTGAATCGTATTCAAGGCTTGAGAAATCAAGGCAATATGTCTTGTATTCGAAACATACGTCAAATCGCTTGCTTCCAGTTCACCAGCAAAGAACAGCGCGGAAATCGCTTCCTCCAACTCATCCATACCGCGGTCTTCAAGCAGAGATGTCGTCACAATCGGCGCATTTCCGGCTAATTCTTTCACTCTGTTTAAATCAATTTTTTGCGGTAAATCGGTTTTATTGACAATGACGATAACATCCATGCCTTTTGACGCCGCAAAAATATTCTCATCCTCTGCGGATAAATCCTCTGCATAGTTCAGCACAAGCAGGATTAAATCTGCTTCTTTTAAAACAGCACGCGATTTTTCAACACCGATTCTCTCGACGATGTCTTCTGTTTCGCGAATTCCAGCTGTGTCCACTAAGCGCAACGGCACGCCGCGAACGTTGACGTATTCTTCGATTACATCACGTGTTGTTCCGGGGATATCTGTCACAATCGCTTTATTTTCTTGAACAAAACTATTTAATAAAGACGATTTTCCTACATTTGGACGTCCGACAATAACCGTTGAAATGCCTTCGCGCAAAATCTTACCCTGCTCCGCCGTCTGAAGCAGTCTCTTTAGTTCATTGCGCACAAATGAGGCTTTTTCAATCAACATATGGTGCGTCATTTCTTCAACATCATCATACTCCGGATAATCAATATTCACTTCTACATGGGCCAATGTTTCGAGGATTTCTTGACGAAGCTTTTGTATCAGTTTAGAAAGTCTACCTTCCATTTGATTTAACGCGACATTCATCGCTCGATCTGTCTTAGCGCGGATTAAGTCCATTACCGCTTCAGCCTGCGATAAGTCAATGCGTCCATTCAGGAAAGCTCGTTTAGTGAATTCGCCCGGGTCGGCCAACCTCGCCCCGTTGGCCAGCACAAGATTCAATACTTTTTTAACTGAGACCAGACCTCCGTGACAGTTAATTTCAACAACATCTTCTCTCGTGAATGTTTTAGGCGCTCTCATAACGGATACCATTACTTCTTCAACGATTTGCTCCGTTTTCGGATCGACTAAATGCCCGTAGTGAATCGTATGAGACATCACCTCAGAAAGCTTCTTCCCGCCCGGACCTTTATATATTTTATCGATGATCGGCAGTGCCTCATCGCCGGTTAAACGAACAATAGCAATTGCCCCTTCGCCCATCGGCGTGGAAATGGCTGCAATTGTATCAAATTCCATGTTGTCGTCACCTCTCATTCTTTAATTAGGTTTTCTATAATTAAGTAAACATACACATGCACATGAAAATTTTATTCCTAAATAACTACAATACCACAGTGTTTTTTCTAAAAAAAGAAATAATGTCCCTTACAGTGGCAATAGATTGTCCACACTTAACAATTATTCATTTTTTCAACGATTATTGTAACTTATCCACATGTGAATAACAATCTCTCTGATTCCTTTCATTCAAAAGCAACCCTGACCTCGATCAACTTTTTTTTCGCCAAAAAAAAACCTTCATAGCGAATGCTATAAAGGCTTTTTCAACGTAATAACGAGATGACGGTATGGATCTTTTCCACTAGAGTACGTTTCCACTTTATCAAATTTCATTAAAGCAGTATGAATCACCTTGCGCTCATAGGATGGCATCGGTTCTAACGCAACATCTTTTCTAGTTTTTAATACTTTATTGGCCATACGCTCGGCAAGCTGAATCAGCGTCTCATTTCTTCTGCTTCTGTAATCCTCAGCATCCAATATAATCGTTAAATACTGTTTCGAATAACGATTTGCTACTAGCTGCACCAAATATTGAAGAGAATTTAAAGTTTGTCCCCGCTTTCCGATTAACAAAGCAATTTTATCGCCAGACAAGTCGAATGTAACGGTCTTGCCTTCCTTTTTCACCGCAATTTTTACATCAAGTCCCATATCTTCGCATACTTTTTGCAAAAATTGCTTTGCTTCCTCAACCGGATCAGGTACTAATGTGACTACTACTTCCGCTTGCCTGGAACCAAAAATACCAAATAATCCTTTTTTTCCTTCATCAATCACTTCGATTTCAATTCGATCGCGTGTTGTTTGCAATTGAGCTAAAGCTGATTCCACTGCTGCTTCGACATTTTGTCCTGTAGCAGTTACTTGTCTCACTTTTTCGCTCCTCTCACTTTCGCTGATTCTTTTTTCAGGTCTGGACCTTTAATCAATAAAGTTTGAACAATCATAAAGATATTACCTACAACCCAGTAAAGTGATAGCGCAGATGGGAAGTTAATCGCGAATACGACAATCATAATTGGCATCATCCAAAGCATCATCGCCATTGTCGGGTTGTTTTCCTGTCCGACCATCATGATTTTTTGTTGGATGAATGTCGTAATACCGGCTACAATCGGTAAAATATAGTACGGATCCTTATCACCCAAGTTAAACCATAAGAAACTGTATTGCGCAATTTCTTCTGTACGCATAATCGCATGATAGAAACCAATCAAAATCGGCATTTGAATCAATAGCGGGAAACATCCGGCTAACGGATTAACACCATGCTTTTGGAAAAGCGCCATCGTTTCTTGCTGAAGCTTTTGCTGTGTAACTTGGTCTTTGGAAGCATATTTTTCCTTTAACGCTTGCATTTCCGGCTGAATAGCCTGCATTGCTTTTGTGCTCTTTGTTTGTTTGATCATCAATGGCAACAGAACTAGACGAATTAGGATTGTTACGACAATAATCCCCATTCCAAAACTATTATTAAGAGCATGTGAAACAGTCACAATCAATAAAGATAATGGATAAACGATGAATTTATTCCAAAATCCTTCACTATCTTCTGTTATTGGAACATTGACTTCTGTACAACCCGACAATAAAGTCATTACGGAAACAATGCCCAATATAAGCAATATTCGTTTCTTCAAACGTAATTTCCTCCTTAATTGCTTGTTCATTAATAGGTTCTACTCTATTTTTTTATAGTAAAATACCTTCACTCTAAACCTCCATACATCGACATTCACCAAGCGACGCTTGTCCAGCAGAAAGGAGTAAAGAAAAGGTTTCCAAAATGGAAGTTGAGAGCAAAACACCCTCAATAAAACTATTCATTTATATAACGGTATATACATATAGTTATTGAACTACGATAACTCATCGGTTAACTGAAAAAACGCATTTTTTAATTAAGCGACATCTTTATGTATTTTACCATGTAATACTGTTCATTACTTCAAGAAGAAAAATTTTTTTTCTTTCTTTGGCCGTTTTTCAATGCACCAGCTCGTCTGAGCACATGCATCAGGCTGCTTTTCACTTCGCTGAAAGTCATATCGGCTGCAGGCTTTCGTGCGATAATGACGTAATCCTTGCCGTTCGGAATGCTTTCATTCAATTCAAGAAAAGCTTGTCGAATGTATCTCTTCACTTGATTTCTAACTACTGCATTGCCAATTTTCTTGCTCACAGACAGACCAATTCGGAAATAGTCTTGCTCCTGCTTATCAAGTATATATATAACAAATTGTCTATTAGCAAACGATTCACCTTTATGAAAAACCAGCTGAAATTCGTCATTTTTTTTAATTCTAAATTTCTTTTTCATTGTACACACCTTCAATAGATCAATCCGCTTGCGATTACTTTGTATAGCTATCGTTCTTCATTTTAAACTGAAAAAAGACCACTGAGATTTTTCAGTGGCCTATGCAGATAATACTTTTCTACCTTTACGACGACGAGCAGCTAACACTTTACGTCCGTTTTTAGTGCTCATACGCGCACGAAAACCATGAACTTTGCTGTGTTTACGCTTATTTGGTTGATAAGTTCTTTTCATTCTATGACACCTCCCTGAGGATAACAGTTAAAGACAGTCTTTATAATTATACGGATTGAACATCATAAATGTCAACTGTAATAAATGAAAACTGGCCAACATACCATATTCTATTATACATAATCGCAGCTTGAATGTATCTTCTTTTTATAAAAATTATGTTCTTCGCTATTACAAACCTGGTCCGTTACTGATTCTTACAAGAAAGAAATACGCTCGAGCCGGTCGATTTTTATATTTTGCTACCATATGACAATGACATGTATTGCGCTTCTTTGCAAGTAAAAACTCATAAAAACATTTTATAACGATCTCATTTCATGTTTCCTTCACCATTTCTCTGGGTAAACACTCTTATATGGACACTATAAGATCCTATACATACAGCTTTTCAGAATACGTTCTGGAATATACACTTCTCCATCAAAAAAACACCTTGGATAAGATTGTGGATATTTATTTCGACATTTTTCTATTATCCACACCTCTATTAGACCACTTTTTCACATATTATTCATTTGGGTATAACTTTTTCCCACAGTTACTGCCTTTTGTGGATAACTATTAATAAACATTGCAACGACCTCTTTTTTTTGATATTATATTTGTGTTTTCACTCTTGATAACTTTTCCGTATATTTATCTTTATCCACAGATTGTTAATAACTTGTGGATATTTATCACCAGATGTGATTAACTGCTTGTCCACAAACCGTGGAATTTGTCGAAAACCACATCTTTTCTTATTATATATTTATCCACAGACTATATTTTATAACTGACATATAAATGCCTCCTAATGGAGTATTTCCAAGCAGCATTGTTTTAATGCTGATTCGCTTATAGATTTTTTTTATTAGAGACAAAATAAAGTAGGAGGGATCACTTTGGAAAATATCGATGCTCTATGGGACGAAGTATTGTCCCAAATGGAGAAAAAAGTGAGTAAACCCAGCTATGAGACGTGGCTTAAGTCTACAAAAGCCTCTTCTCTGCAAGGTGATACATTGACAATTACAGCTCCAAACGAATTCGCCAGAGATTGGCTAGAAGGCAGATATACTCACTTAATTTCTTCTGTTCTTTATGAAGTGGTCGGTGAAGAACTGTTCGTTAAATTTATCATTCCGCAAAATCAGAGCAATTCTGATTTAGAAGATCAATTTCCGGCTGATAAAAAGAAAAAGAAACGTGATGATGAGTCAAACGAATACTCTCAGCACATGTTAAATAATAAAAATACATTTGATACGTTCGTAATCGGATCGGGCAACCGTTTTGCCCATGCTGCTTCTTTAGCAGTTGCCGAGGCACCGGCGAAAGCTTACAACCCGCTTTTCATTTATGGGGGCGTCGGTTTAGGAAAAACACATTTAATGCATGCGATTGGCCATTATGTGCTTGAACATAATCCATCAGCAAAAGTCGTATATTTATCATCCGAAAAGTTCACGAATGAATTCATTAATTCCATCCGTGATAATAAAGCTGTCGAATTTCGCAATAAATACCGAAATGTAGATGTTTTACTTATAGATGATATTCAGTTTTTGGCCGGAAAAGAACAAACACAGGAAGAATTTTTCCATACGTTCAATACACTTCACGAAGAAAGCAAGCAAATCGTTATTTCGAGTGATCGACCGCCAAAAGAGATACCAACATTGGAAGATCGTCTTCGTTCCCGTTTTGAATGGGGCCTAATTACCGATATTACGCCTCCTGATTTGGAAACAAGGATTGCGATTTTAAGAAAAAAAGCGAAAGCGGAAGGTCTTGATATCCCAAACGAGGTTATGCTCTATATAGCTAATCAAATCGATTCCAATATTCGAGAGCTTGAAGGCGCGCTTATTCGCGTTGTCGCTTATTCTTCGCTTATTAATAAAGACATCAATGCCGATTTGGCTGCTGAAGCATTGAAGGATATCATTCCGAGCTCTAAACCGAAGATCATTACGATTTTGGAAATTCAAAAGGCAGTTGGTGAGCACTATAATGTGAAGCTGGAAGATTTCAAAGCAAAGAAACGGACAAAATCAGTCGCTTTTCCAAGACAGATTGCGATGTACCTATCCAGAGAGCTGACAGACTCTTCCTTGCCTAAAATCGGGGATGAATTCGGAGGCCGTGACCATACAACGGTTATTCACGCTCATGAAAAAATTTCAAAACTATATCAAACTGATGCTCAACTGCAGCAGCAAATTGCCGAGATAAAAAACAGGCTGAAATAATGCAATCATTTCTTTTACATTCATAACTAGTATGTTTGTCAGTTCGGGATAAAACTGAATAATGTTGATAACGGCATACTTCTTATACACAGTCTGTCCACATGTGGATAGACTGTTTTTCCTTACGTTTATCAGGGTTATCCACATACTCACAGGCCCTATTACTACTATTACTATTCTTTTAAAGAAAAAATATAACTATAAAGAAAGTCATTAAGGAGGAATCCATCTTGAAATTTATTATTCAAAGAGATCGTCTGACAGAAAGCGTGCAAGATGTTATTAAAGCTGTCGCTTCTAGAACAACGATGCCGATTTTAACTGGTATAAAAATCACAGCTTCATCTACAGGTGTAACATTAACAGGTAGTGACTCAGATATTTCGATTGAATCATTTATCCCGTTAGAAGAAGAAGGCAATGAAATCGTTGATGTACAAAAACCTGGAAGTATTGTTTTGCAAGCAAGATTCTTCAATGAAATTGTGAAAAAGCTTCCTTTAGCAGATGTAGAAATAAGCGTGGAAAATGGTTTTCAAACAATGATTCGTTCAGGAAAAGCAGAATTCAGCTTAAATGGTTTAGATGCGGAAGAGTATCCCAACCTGCCAAAGATTGAAGAAGAAAATATCATCAGTTTGCCGACTGACTTATTAAAGACACTAATTCGACAAACTGTGTTCGCAGTGTCCACCTCAGAAACACGCCCAGTGCTTACAGGAGTGAATTGGAAAATCGAAAACGGGGAAATTATCTGTACTGCAACAGACAGTCACCGTTTGGCTTTAAGAAAAGCAAAAGTGCAATCGAATACGCAGGAATCTTATAATGTTGTTATTCCAGGGAAAAGCTTAACTGAATTAAGTAAAATCCTTGATGATTCACAAGAACCTGTCAACATTGTCATTACAGACAATCAAGTGCTATTCAAAACAAAACATTTACTATTTTTCTCAAGACTGTTAGAAGGCAATTATCCAGATACATCCCGCCTGATTCCTTCAGAAAGCAAAACGGATGTTGTCGTTAATACAAAAGATTTCCTTCAGTCCATCGGTCGTGCCTCGTTACTAGGTGAGGGGAAAAATAACATCGTTAAGCTTTCAACAGTAGGAACAAGCAATATTGAAATTTCGTCCAATATTCCTGAAATCGGAAAAGTAGTCGAAGAAGTGCAAACGGAAACAATCGAAGGTGAAGAATTAAAAATCTCCTTCAATGCAAAGTTCATGATGGATGCACTGAAAGCTTTAGAAGGAACAGAAATTAAAGTAAGCTTCACCGGAGCTATGCGCCCGTTTTTAATTCAAGCGCAGCATGACGATTCTATGCTACAATTAATCTTGCCGGTAAGAACTTATTAATAAAAGTAAAAATGAATAAACGAAAAGCTGTTAGCATAGACTGACAGCTTTTTTACACAATAAAGAAAAAGAAGAAAGAGTTGTTTATGTGATGAAAAAAATATCGATATCAACTGAATATATAACGCTTGGACAATTTCTTAAAGTCGCCGATATTATAGATAGCGGCGGAATGGCCAAGTGGTTTCTGAGCGAACATGAAGTATATGTAAATAATGAACTTGATGTAAGAAGAGGACGCAAACTTCGAAATAATGATATAATTGATATACCGAATTACGGCAAATTCCTTATTGAAGGGACAGAGTAAAGGAAACAATCGTATGTATATTGAATCACTGAAGGTGAAGAATTACAGAAATTATGAAGAACTCGACATTCAGTTTGAAAACAAAGTGAACGTCATTCTCGGAGAAAATGCTCAAGGTAAAACAAACATTATGGAATCAATCTATGTGCTCGCCATGGCTAAATCTCACCGTACTTCGACAGATAAAGATCTTATTCGTTGGGACGAAGAATATGCTAAAATAGAGGGAAGGATTGTAAAAAGGAACTCTACGATACCTTTGGAGCTGACAATCTCAAAGAAGGGAAAAAAAGCGAAATGCAATCACATTGAACAGCAGCGTTTGAGTCAGTATATCGGCAATATGAATGTTGTGATGTTCGCCCCTGAAGATTTGCATTTAGTGAAAGGAAGCCCGCAAGTCAGAAGACGCTTCATCGATATGGAGATTGGACAAGTGTCACCACTCTATTTGCATGAGTACAGTCAGTTTGCAAAAATTATGCAGCAGCGGAATCATTACTTGAAGATGCTGCAAACAAAAAAGCAATCAGATTTAGCTATGCTCGATGTTTTAACCGAGCAATTTATACTTTATGCTGTAAAAATTATTCAAAAAAGATTTCAATTTCTTGCTTTGCTTCAAAAATGGGCAGAGCCGATACATAGCGGGATTTCAAGAGGTCTTGAAACGTTAAATATTCAGTATAAACCATCAGTAGATGTATCAGAATCTATGGATATGTCGAAAATGATAGAAGAATATAATGCGAAATATGCAAAAATGAAACAAAGAGAGATTGAAAGAGGCACAACCTTATTTGGACCGCACAGAGACGATCTTGTTTTTATCGTCAACGGGCGTGATGTACAAACCTTCGGATCTCAGGGACAACAGCGAACAACAGCTTTGTCTTTAAAGTTAGCTGAGATTGAGCTCATCTATTCAGAAATTGGAGAATACCCGATTTTACTGCTGGATGACGTTTTATCCGAACTGGATGACTACAGACAGTCTCATCTGCTTAATACGATACAGGGGAAAGTCCAAACTTTTGTCACTACAACCAGTGTTGAAGGGATTGACCATGAAACTTTGCACGAAGCTGCCACATATGAAGTAGTAAATGGCAGTATAAAACAAGTAAAGTAGAGGTAGTTGCCATGTATATCAGTATTGGTCATGAAGCGGTCATTAAAGCCAGCGAGTTAGTTGCCATCATAGACTATGATATCTATTGTGTCTCCGAGCTTGATAGACAAATGAAGTTAACGCCTACTGCTGATGATATACAATGCGATGAAGAGGCGCGAAAATCAGTTGTCATCACAACTGATCAAATGTATTTTTCTCCTCTGTCTGCCGCAACACTTCAAAAACGTTTGAGTTTTACACATCAAAACAAATTGAATGGCATGTTTGATTAAAACATTTTCAAAATATATTTCAAAAAGTGCAGGTGATACAGCTTGACAATGGAACGAGAAGAAGAACAAGTACAAGGACAAGCGTATGATGAAAATCAAATACAGGTCCTGGAAGGACTTGAAGCCGTACGTAAACGCCCAGGTATGTATATTGGTTCTACCAGCGAAAAAGGGCTGCACCATCTTGTTTGGGAAATTGTAGATAATAGTATTGATGAAGCATTGGCAGGATATTGCGATACGATTGAAGTTATAATCGAAGCGGATAACAGTATTACAGTTAAGGATAATGGACGAGGTATTCCGGTTGGGATTCATGAAAAAATGGGCCGTCCTGCTGTAGAGGTTATCATGACAGTACTTCATGCCGGCGGTAAATTCGGCGGCGGCGGCTACAAGGTTTCAGGCGGGCTCCATGGTGTAGGGGCATCTGTAGTAAATGCTCTATCCACTAAACTAGAAGTGACTGTTCGTCGTGAAGGACACGTTTATTATCAAAAGTTTGAAAAAGGTGTACCTATTGGTGAGTTAGAGATCATCGGAGATAGTGATGAAACAGGAACGACTATTCATTTCTGTCCTGATGGAGAAATTTTTACAGAAACGCTGGAGTATAACTTCGATACATTAGCGACACGTTTACGAGAACTGGCATTCTTGAACAGAAATATAAAAATCTCTATTCGAGATAACCGTGAAAATAAGCAGTTTAAAGAATATCACTACGAAGGTGGTATCATTTCTTACGTAGAGCATTTAAACCGCAATAAAGAAGTGTTGCATGAGGAACCGATTTATATTCAAGGCGAACGTGACGGTATTACGGTTGAAGTAGCTTTGCAATATAACGAAGGGTATACTAGCAGCATTTATTCTTTTGCCAACAATATTCACACATATGAAGGTGGAACACATGAAGCTGGTTTTAAATCAGCTCTTACTCGTGTCATCAATGATTATGGCAGAAAGCAAGGACTGCTGAAAGAAAGTGAAGCGAACTTGTCCGGTGATGATGTGCGTGAAGGACTTACAGGTATTATTTCTGTAAAACATCCGGATCCTCAATTTGAGGGGCAAACAAAAACGAAGCTTGGAAATACAGAAGCAAGAACAATCACAGATTCGGTTCTTTCCGAGAAGCTTGAGAAGTTCATGTATGAAAATCCAGCCGTGGCCAGAAAAATCGTTGAAAAAGGGCAGATGGCAGCACGTGCAAGAATGGCTGCTAAAAAAGCGCGAGAACTAACAAGAAGGAAATCAGCTTTAGAGGTTTCGAGCTTACCCGGGAAATTAGCGGATTGTTCGTCTAAAGACCCATCTATTAGTGAATTGTATATCGTTGAGGGTGACTCAGCAGGCGGCTCCGCGAAGTCAGGCCGTGATCGCCATTTCCAGGCTATCCTGCCACTGCGCGGTAAAATTCTTAATGTTGAGAAGGCAAGATTAGATAAAATCTTATCGAATAATGAAATCCGTACAATTATTACAGCACTTGGAACAGGTATCGGTGAAGACTTTGATATTTCAAAAGCAAGATATCACAAAATTGTCATCATGACAGATGCCGATGTTGACGGTGCTCACATTCGTACACTATTGTTAACCTTTTTCTATCGTTATATGCGAAATATTCTTGAGAGCGGTTATGTGTATATCGCGCAGCCGCCATTGTATAAGATTGCACAAGGCAAAAAGGTTATGTATGCCTATAATGACCGTGAGTTAGATGAGATATTGAAGACACTGCCTGAAAATACGAAGCCGAACCTACAACGTTACAAAGGTCTTGGCGAGATGAATCCGGAGCAGCTGTGGGATACGACAATGGATCCGGAAACAAGAACAATGCTTCAAGTATCATTGAAGGATGCAATTGAGGCAGATGAAACATTTGAAATGCTAATGGGTGATAAAGTAGAACCCCGCAGAAACTTCATTGAAGAAAATGCAGTTTATGTGAAGAATTTAGATATATAAGAAAAACCGCTACAAGTATAAGGTTGGACAGCCATCTAAGTTCAATAATACTTTCTTATTTTTTTCAGAAAAGCAGGATAGATTGGCGGAGTCTATCCTGTCTTTTACATAATAACGGGAAAATATAATCGCAAATTTGCGCTATGGAATCCTGGTTTTTTATAAAAAGAAAAGCAATTGCTTTCAAAGGGAGGTTTTCTCCGTGTCGGAATCTAGAGTAAAAGAAATAAATATCAGTCATGAAATGCGTACATCATTCTTGGATTACGCAATGAGCGTTATTGTATCGCGTGCATTGCCGGATGTGCGTGACGGCTTGAAGCCAGTACACAGAAGAATTTTATATGCCATGAATGACTTAGGCATGACCGCAGAAAAAGCATATAAGAAATCGGCCCGTATTGTCGGTGAAGTAATCGGTAAGTATCACCCGCATGGTGATTCAGCTGTCTATGAAACGATGGTGCGTATGGCACAAGATTTCAACTATCGCTACATGCTTGTGGATGGTCACGGTAACTTTGGGTCAGTTGATGGTGATCCGGCTGCGGCGATGCGTTACACAGAAGCGCGTATGTCGAAAATATCGATGGAACTGCTTCGTGACATTAATAAAGATACAATCGATTTTCAAGATAACTATGACGGTGCTGAGAGAGAACCAGTTGTTATGCCTGCCCGTTTTCCGAACTTGCTAGTGAACGGTTCAGCAGGTATTGCAGTAGGTATGGCGACAAACATACCTCCGCACCAATTAGGCGAAGTTATTGATGGCGTATTAGCTGTCAGCAAAAACCCTGACATTACAATTGATGAATTGATGGAATATATTCCTGGACCGGATTTCCCGACAGCCGGACTTATTTTAGGCCGAAGCGGCATCCGTAAAGCGTATCAAACGGGCCGAGGCTCTATTACTCTACGTGCGAAAGTAGAAATCGAAGAGAAGGCTAACGGCAAGCAAAGCATTATTGTCACGGAAATACCGTATCAGGTTAATAAGGCTAAGCTGATTGAGAAGATTGCTGAACTGGCTCGAGACAAGAAAATCGAAGGCATTACAGACTTACGCGATGAATCTGACCGTAACGGCATGCGCATTGTTATGGAAATTCGCAGAGATGCCAATGCAAATGTGCTTCTTAATAACTTGTATAAACAAACAGCTCTTCAATCCAGCTTCGGAATTAACTTGCTTGCATTAGTTGACGGACAGCCGAAAGTATTGAATCTGAAACAATGTCTTGTCCACTACTTAGAGCATCAAAGAGTGGTCATCCGACGTCGTACGGAATTTGAATTAAGAAAAGCGGAAGCGAGAGCTCATATCCTGGAAGGTTTAAGAATCGCGCTTGACCATTTGGATGAGATTATCGCTTTAATTCGCGGATCAGAAACAGCAGATATTGCGAAAGAAGGATTAATGGCAAACTTCTCTTTATCTGAGAAACAAGCCCAAGCGATCCTTGATATGCGCCTGCAAAGATTAACAGGTCTAGAGAGAGAAAAAATCGAGAATGAATACCAAGAGCTAGTAGCGCTAATTGCAGAACTAAGAGCGATTTTAGCCGATGATGAAAAGGTATTGGAAATCATTCGCGAGGAGCTTCTTGAAGTGAAAGAGCGCTTTAATGACGATAGAAGAACTGAAATTGTTCTGACGGGTCTGGAGAATTTCGAAGACGAAGATTTAATCCCGGAAGAAAACATCGTTATTACGCTAACGCATAAGGGTTATATCAAGCGCCTTCCAAGCTCTACTTATAAGGCTCAGAAGCGAGGCGGCCGAGGCGTGCAAGGTATGGGAACAAATGAGGACGACTTTGTTGAGCATTTGTTGACGACAAGTACGCATGATACAATCTTGTTCTTCACGAATAAAGGGAAAGTATACCGTTCAAAAGGATATGAAATCCCCGAATTTGGCAGAACGGCTAAAGGCTTGCCAATCATCAATTTATTGGAGATTGATCGTGATGAATGGGTTAATGCCATCATTCCTGTAGAAGCCTTCAATGAGGAAAGCTATTTGTTCTTTACAACTAAGTACGGTATCAGTAAACGTTCTCCATTGGCTTCATTTGCTAATATCCGAACAAATGGACTGATTGCACTTGGTTTAAAAGAGGGCGATGAGCTAATGTCTGTGAAGCTGACAGACGGAACGAAGGATATCATTATCGGAACTAAAGACGGCTTAATGATTCGCTTCCCGGAAACCGATGTTCGTTCAATGGGAAGAACAGCAACAGGTGTTAAAGGCATTTCGCTTCGTGAAGGCGATGAAGTAATCGGCATGGATCTTCTAAATGAGGGAGAAGAAATTCTGATTGTGACTCGCAATGGTTTCGGAAAACGAACTCCAGAAGAGGAGTACCGCATTCAAAGCCGAGGCGGCAAAGGTATTAAGACCGTTAATATCACAGAGAAGACTGGATCGCTGGTTGCGATTAAATCGGTCAATGGCGAAGAAGATTTAATGATTATCACTGCTGCAGGTGTCATTATCAGAACGGCTGTAGACAGTATTTCTGTAACAGGCAGAAATACGCAAGGTGTGAAACTGATTCGTCTTGGCAATGATGATAATGAATTTGTATCAACTGTTGGAATTGTTGAGAAAGAAGAAGATGAAGAAACTGAAGATGAAAATAATGAAGCTGGCGAATCATCTGAGGAAACAACCGAAGAGTAGAATAAAATCACTTTCAAATCCCGTCAATGTATGGAGTCGGGGTTTGAAAGTTTTTTTGTTCTCGTTATTATCTGAATAATCAGTATTTATTTCTATTTTCCTCCATGTAAACGCTATAATGAATTCAAAAAAATACAGTCTCCGAAATAGGAGTGATATTTTGCTAGTAAAGACAACGTGTTTAGTGGAAGGCTGCATACTGGCCAAAGATATTTTTTCTAAAACAAATAAGCCAATTGTATCTAAGAAAACAGTGAACACCAATGAGTTAAAAGAAATACTGCAGGCATTTTTAATCAGAGAAGTAAGCGTAGAAAGAACATTGGTAAACGGCGAGATGTTTGCACCGAAGGAGATCGTTCAATTGGAGGAATCAGCTGCTGCAGTTCCAGAGACAGATTTTATGACAGTGTATTTGGATGTTGTTCAACAGTTTAAAAAGCTGTTTAAAGGATGGCAGGCAGGATTTCCGGTAGAGATTGCAGAGGTAAGAAAGGTATTCATTCCATTACTTGAATTAGGGCTTGAAAATAAAAATGATGTTTTTTCAACACATCATTATTCAACGAAAGTAGACTACTTTTATCACCATCTCGTTTCAGTCGGTCTTATCAG
>JBJFHH010000218.1:0-8170 GCA_051893475.1 Bacillus sp. (in: firmicutes)
TTTTTCTGTTTTATTATATCAACCCTTATTCAACAGTTACACTTTTCGCAAGGTTACGCGGTTTGTCTACATCGCAGTCGCGGTGTAGCGCAGCGTAGTAAGCGATCAATTGTAACGGAATAACAGAGACAAGAGGTGTTAACAGTTCATGAACAGCCGGAAGTACGAATGCATCGTCGTCTTCTTCTAGACCTTTCATGGAAATAACACATGGATATGCACCACGGGCAACAACTTCTTTTACATTGCCTCGAATGCTTAAGTTAACCAATTCTTGCGTAGCAAGAGCGATTACTGGAGTTCCCTCTTCAATTAGAGCGATTGTACCGTGTTTCAGTTCGCCGCCTGCAAAGCCTTCAGCTTGAATATAGGAAATTTCTTTTAGCTTCAACGCTCCCTCTAAACCAACGAAGTAGTCCACTGAGCGGCCAATGAAGAAACAGTTGCGTGTTACAGACAGGTATTCTCTTGAAATTTCTTCAAGGATTTCTTTTGAATCACAAAGAACTTCCATTGCATTTGCGACAATACCAAGCTCATGCACTAAATCAAGTTTTTGCTCAAGTCCTCTTGATACGCCTGTAGCGTAAGCCAAGATTGAAAGCACTGTAATTTGTGCTGTGTAAGCTTTTGTAGAAGCAACCGCAATTTCAGGACCTGCATGCAATAGCAATGTGTAATCCGCTTCACGGGAAAGTGTTGAGCCAGGAACGTTTGTGATCGTCAATGCTTTATGACCAAGCTCCTTAACAGATACTAGTACCGCACGGCTATCTGCTGTTTCACCGCTTTGAGAGATAAAAATGAATAAAGGTTTAGCAGACAATAATGGCATATTGTAGTTGAACTCAGAAGCTACATGCACTTCTACCGGAATTCCAGCCATGTTTTCGATGTACTGTTTTCCGACTAGGCCGGCATGATAGCTTGTTCCGCACGCCACAATATAAATACGGTCCGCTTCATTCATTGCTGCTAAAATATCTTCAGCAATTGTCAGATTACCCGCTTCATTTTGATACGCTTGAACAATTTTACGAGTAACTAACGGCTGCTCGTCGATTTCCTTCAGCATATAGTGAGGGTAAGTACCTTTTTCAATATCGCTCATATCCAGCTCGGCAGTGTAAGGCTGACGCTCTACAACTGAGCCATCAAGCTTCTTGATTGTCACTTTATCTTTAGTGACAATAACCATCTCTTTATCCATCAACTCGATGAATTGATCGGTTACTTGAAGCATTGCCATTGCATCAGATGCCACAACGTTAAATTCATCGCCAACACCGACTAATAACGGACTTTTGTTTTTACCTACAAAGATTGTGCCGTTGCTATGGTCATCTAAAAGAGCAAGTGCATAAGAACCTTTTAGAAGTGAAAGCGTTTTGCGGAATGCCTCTTCAACAGATAAGTTTTCTTCATTAGCAAATTTATCTACTAATGCTACAATTACCTCTGTATCTGTATCACTTTTAAAAGTCACATCTTTTAAATACTCGCGCTTTAAGATCTCATAATTTTCGATAACCCCGTTATGAACTAATGTAAAACGAGATGAATTGCTTTGGTGAGGGTGCGCATTTCTTACGCTCGGTACACCGTGAGTCGCCCAACGTGTATGACCGATTCCCGTTTGAGCAAACACATCTGCATCTACTACTTCACGAAGGTCAGCAATACGGCCTTTTTCTTTAAAAACTTGTATCCCGCTATTGTTGACAACAGCAATCCCCGCTGAGTCATATCCTCTATATTCTAGCTTTTCTAAGCCCTTTAACAAGATTTCCTTTGCATCTTGGTTTCCAATATATCCAACGATTCCACACATACTTGAATTCCTCCTATTTAACGGAAGGAGACAAGAATGTCAGAGGACATTCCTGTCCCCTTATCTCTTATTATTTTGTATTAGTGCATTTTCAACTCTTTGTGCAAAAAGTTACCTTTTTGTTTTGGAGTGGAAATTTACAGCTGTGCACAGCAACTGGGAGGTACCCGCCGAAAATCGATAAACCTCCACCTCGTCAACTAAACGCTGCTCCGTACCGTTTAGTTCAGGCGCTTTTTTTAAACTATACTTTGTTACAATAATAAATGCTCGATCCCCCTCTTAACATTTATTCGGAGACATACCCTTAAATGTCGCATGCTTATTAACTATAACCTATGCCCAAAATTCCGTCAACAGCACAAAGTGAACAAAAGGAATGAATTTCCTTATATTTCAAACTATTCATCATTAAAGAATACGTGAAGACTTTATTTCTTTTGATGACTGCACCTATATCGCCTGTCTCTTTTGATATTTTCGACAACTTTTCAGATCATTCTAAAATAATAAAAGACCAGCGGCTAAATAGCATAAATAGCCGCTGATTCCTTCATTTCATTATTCCTGCAAACCCATTTCTTCTTTCACAACCGTACTGATGCGTTCTACATATTCATCGCAGTTTTCCTGTGTCGGAGCTTCTGCCATAACACGCACTAGAGGCTCTGTGCCGGATGGACGCACAAGGATACGGCCGTTTCCTGCCATTTCTTGTTCCACTTCAGCGATGATTGCTGCAACTTTTTCATTTTCTGTAACGTGGTGTTTATCTGTTACACGCACATTCACAAGCTTTTGTGGATACTTTTTCATTTCACCAGCTAGTTCTTCTAAAGATAAGCCTGTCATTTTCATGATATTGACCAACTGCAGACCCGTTAATAGTCCGTCACCAGTTGTGTTGTAATCAAGGAAAATAATATGTCCTGATTGCTCTCCGCCAAGGCTGTAGCCGCCTTTTTTCATTTCTTCTACAACATAACGGTCGCCAACCGCAGTTTGGGCGCTTTTGATACCTTGCTCTTCTAACGCTTTATAGTATCCTAAGTTGCTCATAACTGTTGAAACGATTGTGCTGTGTTTTAATCTGCCAGTCTGATTTAAATACTTACCGCAAATATATAAAATTTGGTCTCCATCTACGATATTGCCCTTTGCATCAACAGCAATCAGACGGTCACCGTCTCCATCAAAAGCTAAACCGATATCCGCTCCTTTTTCCAGAACAAAAGAAGCTAAAGCTTCCGGATGAGTTGAGCCGACACCATCATTGATGTTCAATCCATTCGGAGAAGAACCCATTGTTGAAATGTCCGCATCCAAATCCGCAAACAGATGTGTTGCAAGTGAAGAAGTTGCGCCATGCGCGCAGTCTAGAGCCACATGAATATTCGTGAACTCCTCTTCAACTGACTGCTTCAAGTAAGACAGGTATTTTTGACCGCCTTCAAAATAATCATTCACCTGACCTAAGTCTGCACCTATCGGTCTCGGTAAAGTATCCTCTTCTAAATCCATTAATTGCTCTATTTCTTCTTCTTGCTCATCCGACAGTTTGAAACCGTCGCTACCAAAGAATTTTATGCCATTATCTGCAACTGGGTTATGAGAAGCTGAGATCATAACACCCGCATCAGCGCTTAAAGCTTTTGTCAAATAAGCTACACCCGGAGTTGAAATCACGCCTAGGCGCATTACTTCAGCACCAATTGACAACAATCCTGCAACTAGCGCTCCTTCTAGCATATGTCCTGAAATACGAGTATCACGACCAATCACTACTTTTGGTCTTTCATTTGTGTGTTTAGTTAACACGTAACCTCCGAAGCGGCCTAATTTAAAAGCTAATTCAGGCGTTAGTTCGCTATTTGCTACACCTCTTACTCCGTCAGTTCCAAAATATTTACCCATGTTAAAATATCTCTCCTTCAAAGTGTTTTACTGTGAAAAGTACACAATAAAGTAAAACTGTTTCCGTATCGGAATACTATTTTATATATGAACTACCTTAAATATTTAAAGTAGACATTTACCTATTATGTTGAATTTTCTTTCTTAACAATTGATATCTTCGCGACTGATACAGAAGATTCCGCTTCCGTATTATCCGGTGCCGTTAAGGTAATTGGTGCATTATGCTCCCCTTCCCCTAAATCGGTAACATCGATGGAAACTTGTATATCGGAAGACTGCAAACTGCTAATTATACTTTGCTTCCCAGTAAGTGAAACATTCATTAAACCTTGCGATGGTTCGAGAAAGGATAGTTCATATATATCCTCTAAACCTACATATTGTATACGCAAGCCGGAAAATACTCTCGAAACAGCCACATCCTCGTTTTCTGTATCCGTATTTTCATCGGGAGTTTCCTCTCCCGTATTCTCAGTTGATTTCACTGTAATACTGACTGTGACCTCCTCAACGGATGAAGTCGTAACTCCTTCCGGCAAGACAATAGGCAAAGTCAGTGTCGTATTCTCTTTAATATTGCTTATATCTACAGGCAATTGAAGGTCTTCAATAGTATCAAGCACATCCTGCTTACCGTATAAAGTAGCCTCGTTCGGTTGAACTTCAATATTCTCAATGGTTATGCCTGAAGCTGGCTCTCCGGATTCAACAGGGACGATACTCATCGTTTTGCTTGGACTGACAATCGGCACTTCTACTTCAACAGTGCCCGGGTCAATTTCAACATCGAGCTTATTGTAATCTTCATCGAACGCTTGAACCTGCGCTTTGAGTGTCACGGAGTCGTTCACACCCTCTTCCAGGTTAATAATTGCTTTTACATAGACGATACTTTCAATCATACTTTTCGCACCTGTTATTTTAACCGTAGTCGGATTGACAGTCGGTGCTTCCGCAATATAACCATCTTCTAAAAGTGAGCGGTCAAACTCTGGTGTAACGGTGAATTCCTTCGTAACCTTTTCTTCGATCGTCACTTCTACTGTTTCAGGATCGATTGTCGCGGTTAGTCGATCATTCAAGTCTCTGACCTGTATTTCAACATTTTTTGTCCCCAATTCAATCTCCTGATCCGACAAATCAATATATAAACTGAAGTCACGGGAATTCTTAGCTACTACTAGTAAGTTTTTAGGTCCTGACAGGGTTACATTGACCGTTGCCGGAACTCCTGTTACAACAAGGTTATCCCGGTCATAATAGACTTCGACCGGAACAGATTCAATGACTGCCGTATCGGTTTGAGCTGGCGTATTTAACGAAGAGGATTCGGATCCAATATCAAAATTTATCGATATATATAACAAAGCTGCCAATACTAAAGCGACAACTTTTAAGAACCATGGAGTTTCAAACAGCTTATCCATTTTTCTTCCCCCTCCAGTTCCAACGGGATTGAGTCAGTGGTTTGGATGCATTCGCCAATTCTTGCTCCAGCATTTCCTTAAATGCTTCCTGCGAAAGATCTCTGTGCAACTCTCCATTTTTCGTTAAAGAAATACTGCCCGTCTCTTCTGATACGATGACTGTCAAACAATCTGTCACTTCACTTATTCCGAGCGCTGCACGGTGACGCGTCCCTAATTCTTTGGAAATAAAGGGGCTCTCAGACAACGGCAAATAGCATCCTGCTGCTGCTACTCTTTGCTTCTGCAAAATAACCGCTCCATCATGTAAAGGTGTATTCGGAATAAAAATATTAATTAATATTTCTGATGTGATTTTGGAGTTAATCTCAATGCCTGTCTCAATGTATTCATTTAGACCCGTTTCTCTTTCAATTGAAACTAGCGCACCGATCCGACGTTTTGCCATATAGGCCGTTGCCGTCGTAATCGCGTTAATCATCTGCTCTCTTTCATTCTCTTCTTGGGAGACACTTCGCGAGAACAACTTTCCTCGTCCGATTTGCTCCAAGGCCCTTCTCAATTCAGGCTGAAAAATAATGATAATCGCAATGAAACCCCAACTTAATGTTTCGCCCATCAGCCAGCTCAATGTCCTAAAACCGATGAAATCGCTTAGTACCTTAACGACAACAATAACAAAAATACCTTTTAAAAGCTGGACGGCCTTCGTCCCTTTGATAACCATCAGCAATTTATATATAACAAACCATATTAGGATAATATCTAAAAGATTTATGATTATATCAAGGAAAGTAAAGTTCTCTAGTGACATGTTACTTCCTCCATCTTAGTATTAAAAACCTTTAATAAATTTCATTAACTGTACCATTATAACATATATTAACCTTAGACTATTCAAAAGCATACATGAAAATCGTAATTAATTCGTACACTATTTAGAAAAACCGTCACCGGTCCTTTTTCATATTATTATAAAAAAGTACCATCCAAAACTAATTGGACGGTACTTTTTCCTGTTCATCCTTAAAAAGCCTGATGACTTCTTTGCCCGATTCTTTCATTTTAAACCATATCCATTCAAAGATTTGATCAACCTCTTGTATATCACCTGTTACATTCCCTGCTGAAGCCATTAATTTTTCTCCGTTGATGACAGTCACATCACCGTCCACTTCGCCTTCAATTCGGATATTCCCATTACGGACGACAATATCCCCTGTCACAACTGTTCCTTCTGGCACAATGACCGTATCCTGCTCTACCTGCAATTGCGGCTGCGAAGAAAATGACAGCTGCTGATCGCCTTGCCAGCTCGAAACCAAAGCTCCTCCCATCAAGACAGTAAATAAAGAAGCAGCTGTAAAGAAAGGATGCTTTTTAAACCATCTTTGTATGCCTACCTTACGCTTTTCCTTTGGCAAAGCCGCCATCACCCTCGAGGTAAAATCATCGGGAGCAACAATATGGGATGTGCTTTGAACTAAAGCAATAGCCCGTTTCAATTCATGAAAATATGTTTTGCAATCATTGCAATCCCGCAGATGATTTCTCAGCATATCTTCATGTTCTTTACTAATTTCCTCATCCAAGTATTCATGCATATATACGATCATTTCATCTGAACATTTCAATATAATCACCTGCTTATTATAAATTACTCAGTTGTTTTCTTAATGCTTCTCGTCCACGGTGTATCCGCGTTTTAACGGTACCCACCGGCATATCCAAAATCTCAGATATTTCTTTGAGAGACAGCTCCTCAATATACTTAAGCACAATAACTGACCGGTACTTTTCTGGTAAATTTAATATTTCCTTTTGAATGGTATCATGCAATTCCAAACTCTCAACTTCATCAACCGGATCTTCCGTATCTGCTGCAATTTGCGAATACATATTCAATCCGTCCGTCCCAGCCACCTCTGCATCTAAATAAAAATCCGGTTTCTTTTTGCGTATTCGATCAATGCATAGGTTTGTTGCTATTCTGTATATCCATGTAGAAAACTTCAGTTTGATATTAAAAGTGTGGATGTTTACATATGCTCTGACAAATGCTTCTTGAGCCATATCCTCCGCCTCGTGACGGTTGCCAAGCATACGAAAACAAAGTTGAAATACTTTATCTTTGTAGATTTCAACAATTTCGCCAAATGCATTTTGATCCCCTTTTAAAACCTCTTTAATCCTCTGCTTAACTAGTAATTCCATTTTCTAATTAACCTCCGCCCTGTGGGCTATGCTCTAATTACGTCTCACCTCAAAAAAGGTTTCAAATATATATGAAACTATATTATCAAATTCTGATAGGTTGAGCACAGAATTTACAGTCTTTTATAAAAAAAATGACGATTATACTTAGAATATGAAGGATTTTATCGAAAAGTTTTCAAATCAAGAACAACATAAAAAAAGTCACAAATCAGTTAGATTTGTGACGTAATAGTATTTATGTAGTGTATGGTGGAGCCTAGCGGGATCGAACCGCTGACCTCCTGCGTGCAAGGCAGGCGCTCTCCCAGCTGAGCTAAGGCCCCTTTATAATAAATATATGTATAGATAAGCGGAAGACGGGATTCGAACCCGCGACCCCAACCTTGGCAAGGTTGTATTCTACCACTGAACTACTTCCGCATTCAGATTTATAATAAAGTGAGCCATGAAGGACTCGAACCTTCGACCCTCTGATTAAAAGTCAGATGCTCTACCAACTGAGCTAATGGCTCTAAAATGGCTGGGCTAGAAGGATTCGAACCTTCGCATGACGGAATCAAAATCCGTTGCCTTACCGCTTGGCTATAGCCCATTTATATGAAAGAATTAATTTGAATAAGAAAATGGTGGAGGGGGACGGATTCGAACCGCCGAACCCGGAGGGAGCGGATTTACAGTCCGCCGCGTTTAGCCACTTCGCTACCCCTCCACATATTTAATTAATAAAAATGGTGCCGGCGATAGGAGTCGAACCCACGACCTACTGATTACAAGTCAG
>JBJFHH010000219.1:0-1980 GCA_051893475.1 Bacillus sp. (in: firmicutes)
GGAAATATTCATTGCCGGAACTTGTAGAAGAAACGGGATTAATGAAGGAAATACCGTATTATGTCGTGAAATATCCAGTCTTTTCGACATTTGCTTTAAGCGGTCTTGATAGCAAAATCGGCCCGGAAATGAAATCGACCGGTGAAGGTATCGCGATTGCATATACGAAAGAAGAAGCATTGGCGAAAGCATTCCTGTTTTTGGAGAGAAGCGTCAAGCAAAATGGTCAAGAAGTATTTGTCTCACCTTCTATTTCAATGGATGAAGCGCTGCAGAAACAATTGCATGATTCAGGACTGCAAATGGCCGATGCAAATAATTTCGAAGCTTATTTGAAGGATAAGCGCGGAAAGGTATTGCTTTCTATAAACGATGAAGAACAGGATGCTCGAATTAAAGCGGCAAAATACAGATTGCTTACGTTCTCGAACGTAGAGACTTTCAAAGCATACCTAGAAGGAGCAACAATTAAGGAAGTGGGCGTAAATTCGCTGCAGGAATGGCAGCAAATACAGAAGGAAGGCGTTGAAATAGCACAATGACAGTTAAGTCTGCGGAATATAATAAAATTAGCTCAAAAAAGGATTTTCTGACGGTGACAGATGTTAACAGCGAGCAACTGTATCAATTGTTGGAGCTGGCAAAGGACATTAAGAAGAAGCATGCGGACGGTGTACCGTATGCTCCTCTTAGCGGTAAAACGTTGGCAATGATCTTTGAAAAATCTTCTACAAGAACTCGTGTGTCATTCGAAGTTGGCATGCTGCAGCTGGGCGGTCATGCTCTTTTTCTGACGGATCGCGACTTGCAAATCGGACGCGGCGAAACAATCAGCGATACGGCAAAAGTGCTTTCAGAATATGTGAACGGTATTATGATCCGTACTTTTGAGCATGAGAAAGTAGAAGAGTTGGCTAAGGAAGGCTCCATACCAGTCATCAATGGGTTGACGGATTCTGTACACCCTTGCCAAGCTTTAGCTGACTTGCTGACGATTCAGGAAGTAAAGGGCGAGCTGAAAGGATTGAAGATGGCATATATCGGCGATGGGAACAATGTGGCTCATTCATTGCTGCATGCGTGTGCATTAGCTGGAATGGACATCTCTGTTGCGACTCCTGCAGGCTATGAGCCATGTGATGAAATCGTAGCTGAAACATTGCAAATCGCGGCATCTACAGGCAGCAAAATTGAAATTGTTACGGATCCGAACTTAGCAGTGAAAGATGCTGATGTGGTATACAGTGATGTTTGGACGAGTATGGGGCAAGAAAGTGAAAATGAGAAACGATTAAAGGATTTTGCCGGCTTCCAGGTGAACAGCGAGCTTGTAAAAGCGGCAAAACCGGATTATCTTTTCATGCATTGCTTGCCGGCTCATCGTGAAGAGGAAGTATCTGCTGAAGTGATTGATGGACCGAACTCGGTCGTTTTCCATCAGGCAGGAAACAGACTGCATGCACAGAAAGCGATCCTTGTAGACTTATTGTCATAAGGGTTTGCACGTTTTCAGACCGTTGAGAAAAGACCTTCTCAACGGTTATTTTTAAAAAATGAGTATATCTTTGAAATTAGGTAGGTGTCTAACCTTGCGGTTGCCATGCTCGAAGGCCTACAGGATGTAGGGCCATCAGCGAAGACATGCTGACGTGGCGGCGCTGAGAGTGCATCTTCGTGCTCTATTGTCTGCTGTGCCGCTCGATTATGGGTGTCTGCGCTCAATCAAGGTATAAAATACAGATAAACGAGCAGAAAACAAGGAGCTTCCATGTGACAGTCCACAAAAGGAAGGCTTTTTGTTCAATAAGTGTGCAAATTTGGGGAGAAATGAGCCTGTTTTGCTGAAAATATGCCAGATTTGCAGGGGAAATCAACTCAAATGATGGATTTTAGTTAACAAACTGACAGTTTTTAAGGAAAAGAGCAGGATTTGGAACATAGATTGCGCGGTGAAGAAGAAGATAGCGCCGTCGCAGCTAA
>JBJFHH010000220.1:0-1976 GCA_051893475.1 Bacillus sp. (in: firmicutes)
AACTTCGTGGATTATGTTTCAGCAAAGAAAGAGAAAGCTATGGCTGACGGCAGGACGGACTTTGCAAACGCTTTGGGCAAGATGCTCAAGAGGCTGGTTGAATATGCTTCCTCTGAAATTCCATTCGCAGAACTTGATGTGGACTTTCTTGGTGGCTTCATCGATTTCCTGAAAACCGTTGATGCCGGTCATAACTATCCTTTCAAGACCCCTCGCAAGTTGGCTGGCACGACCATCCGCACTCTTTACACCTATTTGAGACTGATGATTAACCATACCTACAAGGATGGACTCATTATTAGAAATCCGACCAAGGAGTTTTCGCTGCAAAGTAAACTGACGATTGAGGAACACGAAAGGGCATTCCTTGAAATTTCCGAACTCCAGGCATTCATGAGACTCGAAACAAAATATGAGTTGGAGAAGCGTGCCTTTATCTTCGCCTGTCTCTGCGGGCTGCGAAGTAGCGACATCCGCCAACTGACTTGGGACACCTTTATATATACAGAGGAAGGCGTGTCGGTGAGCATCACTATGGAGAAGACGGAAAAGCCCCTGTATCTTCCCATCTCAGCCAATGCCATGAAATGGTTGCCTGAAAGAGGTAGTGCCAAAGGTTCTGACCCGGTCTTTCCGCTTTATTATGAAGGACTTGTAAACCGCAAACTGAAAATCATGACCAAGCAATTGGGCATTGACAAGCACATCACCTTCCACTGCAGCCGCCATACTTTTGCCACTATGATGCTCACGCTCGGAGTGGACATCTACACCGTGAGCAAACTGCTCGGTCATTCAAGTGTGGAGCAGACACTGGTATATGCGCGACTGATAGACAAGAAGAAGGAGGATGCCGTGAAACGGATTCCATCATTAACTACAACAGAGACAGCATGAGAACACAGATAACAGACCCAGTAAAGATACGTTTCCGCAACACGAAGGACGGAGGCAAGTCTATATTCCTCGACTACACCCTCAACGGAAAGAGGAAGTTTGAGTTCCTGAAGCTTTACCTTTTGCCTGGCAAGGGAAAAGAGGTAAAGGCTCACAATGACAATGTGATGCTGATGGCACAGGCAAGGAAGGGACAACGGCTGCAGGACTTGCAGGATGACAGGCGTATGTCTGAGTTGTCTGCTCCACAAGGTTCGTCAGTAAGGTTCTGCGAGTACGTGGAGCAATTATGCGAGAAGGAGAACATCACGGAGAAGACCAAGAAAGCATATCGCAACATGGCACGCTTCGTAAAAGAGTTCTACACCGACCGCATGACTTTCCGCAAGATAGACAGGAATTTCCTCAAAGACTTCATACTTAGACTGATAGACTATACGCCAGCCTATCATTACAAGAGCAAAGAGGGCAAACGGCTGGGCAACAATACCATAGTGGCAGTCTATTCTGTGCTGCGCTCCGTGATTGGCAAGGCATACAGGGATGGGATATTGCCAAGCAATCCAACTGAAGAGTTCAGAGTCTCCGATTATGTTAAGGGTACAGAGACAGAGCGTGCCTACTTGGAACTGGAAGAGTTGAGAAGGTTTGCAGCCGTTGAGACCCGACATCTGCTGGAGAAGCAGGCTTTCGTTTTCAGTTGCATTTGCGGTCTGCGTGTCAGCGATGTCCGCAAACTCACTTGGGGAGATATAAAGAAGGTGGGCGACAACTATAAGATTGAAATCCGTCAAAAGAAGACTCGTGACAGGCTGTCCAATCCCTTGTCGCCTGAAATTCTCCACTGGCTTCCCGAACGTTCCGATGAAGCTTCGTCTTCTGGTATTGTCTTCCCTCTTGTAGCTGAACAATACGTGAACGACAAGATAAGGGAGATAGCCAAGGAAGCAGGAATCCACAAACATCTGTCGTTTCACAGCGCACGCCACACCTGTGCCACAATGATGCTCACTTTGGGTGTTGACCTCTACACCGTGAGCAAACTATTGGGGCATCGCAGAGTAACCACAACACAGATT
>JBJFHH010000221.1:0-1973 GCA_051893475.1 Bacillus sp. (in: firmicutes)
AAGGAAAAGCCGTATTGAATTCAAACTTATTTTTGGAATAGTGAGTATTTAACGTTTGATTCCTAGTAACTTTTAATAGAATTGTAATATTAGTAATAAACATCTAGATGAACAACAAAGATTCACATAATCTGTTTGGGAATATATTTAATGCGTGGATATAATTTCTTTTAAAGGGATTATATAGAAATAAGCGATTGTGCCAGATGTATGAAGGCATGGTCGCTTATTTGTATTTTTGGTGCATGTGTTGACGGTTGTTGTGAGTTTTCAAATAATATAGCTTCCTAATATATGGAACTATTATTACATGAGTCTCATGCTACAATTTGATGGCAGAGGAAAAATAACAACTTTCAACAGGAGGAGTTTTTCATTATGAATAAGAAAGCATTCGTTTCATTAGCGGCAGCAGCTGCCATTTCATTTACTAGTTTAGGTGCAGTATCAGCAGATGCAGCATGTAATAATAATAAACAAGATTCTCAGTATACTAAATATCTTCAAATCCAATGTTTGAAGAAAGAGGATATGGAAAATCTTAAAGAAACACTTGGTGATTTAACGAAGTTACCGTCATCCAATACAAACTGCACAACACCAGGAGTGGATTCGTCTGGAACAGAGAACACAACACCAGAAGCAGATTCACCAGTAACAGATAATACAACACCGGAAACAGATTCATCTGGATCAGAAAGCACAACGCCAGAAGTGGATACAAACAGCCCTGGAACAGAAATCACAGATCCGTCAACAGATAAAGAAAATACATCGACTTCAACAGAGGTAAGCGCGTTTGAACAAGAGGTATTGGAATTGACGAATGCGGAACGTACGAAAGCAGGATTGGCACCATTAACTTTGGATACTGAATTAAGTAAAGTTGCTCGCATCAAATCTCAAGATATGAAAGATCAAAACTATTTCAGCCATACAAGTCCGACTTACGGTTCACCGTTTGACATGATGAAAACATTCGGTATTTCCTATACAAGTGCAGCAGAAAATATTGCTCAAGGTCAAACAACTCCGGAAGAGGTTGTACAAGCTTGGATGAACAGCCAAGGTCACCGAGAAAATATTTTAAATGCTAGCTACACTCATATTGGTATCGGACATGTAAGTGACGGCAACTATTGGACACAAATGTTTATCGGTAAGTAAAAAATAATAATGTTATTTGAGCTGTCTTGAATTTTTCAGGACAGCTTTTTTCTGTAAAATTTTGTATAATGATAGAGACGTATATGAAGGAGGGGACTATGAAAGAAACAATCTATAACTATGACGATTTATTGGAAATGTTGGATTCGCTTTTGAGAGAACCGACACAGTTTTGGAATGATTTTTATTCTGACCGCAATAAGGGCATTCCATTCTTTGTTAATTCTCCGGATGAAAACTTAGTCAGTTACTTCGAAAATAAGCTTTTGAAACCAGGAAAAGTCTTGGAATTGGGATGTGGTCCAGGTCGAAATGCGATTTATTTTGCTCAAAAGGGCTGTAGTGTTGATGCGGTGGATTTATCGGAAGAAACGCTTAAATGGGCGGAAGAACGAGCAAACGAAAGAAATGTCTATATCCATTTTATGAAGGAAAATATTTTTGATTTACATATAGATGAAGGCACGTACGATATTGTTTATGATTCAGGGTGTTTCCATCATATCGCTCCGCATAGGAGGATGAGTTATATAGATTTAGTGAAAAGAGCTTTAAAACCGAATGGCTACTTTGCGATTACTTGCTTTCTTGAAGGAGGGCAGTTAGGCGGAGCGGAAATATCGGATTGGGAAGTGTATCGATTGCGCAGCCTTCAAGGTGGTCTAGGTTATACAGAGGAAAAATTAAGACGGGTATTTAGCGATTTCACGGAAATTCAAATAAGAAAAATGAAGGTAATGGAACCGCCAAATGATGTTTTCGGTGTCCCTGACTTTTTGACGGCTTTATTTCAGAAAAGATAGGGG
>JBJFHH010000222.1:0-1963 GCA_051893475.1 Bacillus sp. (in: firmicutes)
CTTAAACTTCTGCTATCAAAATGATATCAATTATTGCTGCAATAAATACCTTATGATCAATACACATAAATAATATACACATTACGTTCCTATCGGATTTTTCAAAAGCCCAACAAACTGGAATTTTTCACACTAAACCACTCATCTATAGTCACTCAGATTTTTCCCTGTCCACATTGCAAAGGCACGAAGGAACGAATTCACCTCTGAATAGCCGAGAAGATACGCAATATCCGCAGTACTCATATCCGTATTTTCAATGTAATGCAAAGCCAGTACTTCTCTGGTACTGTTCAGCTGTTTTTGAAATGTAGTCTTTTCTTCTGTAAGTTTACGCTGTAGTGTACGTTTGGACATCCCCAGCTTCTCAGCAACATCGTCAATGCTGAAAAGTCCTCCGGGAAGCAGCTCTGTCAGAGCACTTCTGACTCTTGTACTAACAGATTCATCTGCATCCAGATCCACGAGACGTTTTGTAAGCTCAGGCTGAAAGTAATCCCACATTGCTTCGCTGTAGCTGATAAATGGCAGTACTAAATCTTTCCGGCTGAAGGTGATACGATTTTTCACTGCTGACCGAGGCATTACACCTGCAAATTTTGTGAACGCACTATTGTCTGGAATTTCAGTAAACTCAACACTTACAGGTACAACTGATTTTCCGGTTGCTTTCCGTATAATTCCAATGAGAAATGAAAACTCTGATTCAGCCAGAAATAGTGGCAGTTTGCATGCAGAATCTCCCGGAACAATCTCTACGCTGACATCATTTTCGTTTTCTGTAAGAGCAAATGACATTGGACCGATGAGCTTTTTATACTTTGCAAGTCTCTGAATGCACACCTCCCCATTCTTGCTGCAATACGCCGCGAAGATCGGTGGAGAAAAGGATTCAATCTGAGCAGTGGTAGCGAGCTTCACCGGTAAAGCAGGGTCCTCCGAAGATGATGCAATGGCCTCCATAAAGCGGTAATACTCTGTCTCCTGCATGTTGATTGTCCTGTGGTTCAGAATATCTTCCGGGAGCATTGCCCGGCGCAGAATTCCCCTTATATCCAGTCCATAATATTTCAGCAGATCTTTATATCTGCCATCCACAATGAAATGTCTCATTCTCTCACCATCACTTTTTTGCACTGCCTGAAATCTGCTGGCTGTAGACAAAGTCCATCATGAATTTCTTTGGGAACAGTGGTGCCAGTGTCATCATAGGTTTCTGCCATCCCGGAAGCCCACTGGTAACATTCAGTTTTCCTCGTATCATCCCATCATAACCATCCTTTGCGACCTGCAAAGGATCTACCGGATGTGCAAACAGCTTTGTTCCTGCCATTCCGCTTGCATCAGCAAAACCGGTTTCCATAGCACCAGGCATAAGAGCAGTGACTGTAACACCTGTCCCTTTCAGTTCCCTCCAGAGTGCATTTGACCAGCTTGTAACATATGCTTTTGATGCATAATATACCGCCTGCAACGGTCCCGGCATAGTTGCTGCCGTAGAGCTTACATTCAGTACCTTTCCGCTGCCCCTTCTGACCATCTCGGGAAGAAACAGTTTCAGAATTCTGGTAGGTGTCTCGATATTGACTGCAATCATTGACATATCCTGCTCCATAGTGCGCTCTCTTGCAAAATCGCCCTGACCGCCGAATCCGGCGTTGTTGATGATTATATCAGGAAGCCATCCGTTCTGCCTGCAGGTGTCATAGATTGTCTGTGCAGCGTCAGCCCGGGAAAGATCAGCTGCAATTGTGTATACGGTTACATGGTATTTATCAGACACTTCCTCTGCCTGTGCATCCAGCTTCTCCTGACTTCTTCCTACAAGAATCAGGTCGCCGCCTTTTCCTGCATGAATATTTACAAAGCATGTTCCAAGTCCGCCATAAGACCCTGTGATGAGTGCTGTATTTTTCATTTCGCTACCTCCAATTAATATTCATATTATGCCTAAAGGATATCA
>JBJFHH010000223.1:0-1961 GCA_051893475.1 Bacillus sp. (in: firmicutes)
CGTTTTTGTATGCCTGCCCCCATCTCAGCGGCGTTGCCCTGCTCGTATCATCGCAAGGTCATATCCCAATCGGACGGTCATTCAGTTGTAAAAAGGTGTAGGGTGACAATATCCCTTCACTTGTTCGGACTGGGAAAGGAAAAATTATCGGGTGTTTTGGAAACCAAAGATAAAACTTCCTCTCACTCATTTGGACAAAGGGGGTCAAAATGCACACCCAAAATCTGTGCTCTGCGAGAAAAACTCCAAAAAAATTTATTCTTTCACTTGTTCCCACCGGGGGAGATGAAATGGACACCCTTTTTTCAAAAAAATTTTTTACCCCTTCACTTGTTTGAAATGGGAGAGCGTTTTTGGGGGGTGTTTTCAAAAAATATTTTGAAAAAATCATCCTTTCACTAATTCCCACTGAGAAAGATGAAACGGCAACCCTTTTCCAAAAAAATTAAATCTCGCTTGATTGAACCGAAAAAACAAAAAGCACCTGACTTAGTAATCAAGCGCTGAAATGACATAGTTTCGGGGTAAAAATCGCCGTTTTTCTTCGCTGTAATGGGTCGGAAAAAGCAGGGTAATGAGTTTATACCGTCCTGCCGGTTTATCGGAAATACCGCCTTTTGGGTACAAAAAAAGCACCTATTTTCTTGTGGGATAATTCCCTGAAAATAAGTGCTTCCTCTTTCTGTATTCAGTTGTAAGGGGTCATTTGCAGAAGCGTATCAGCAGCTCATCCAAATCCTCCGTCGGTTTATTCTCGGCAATCAAGATGTTCCGCCATTCCGCCAATGCTCGGATAATGAGCCGCAGTTCAAAATCGTCCACCTTGATTTTAATTTTCCTCATAGATATACTCCTTCATCACGACCTCCTCCGCACGGCTGCGGATGTTGTTCATCAGCCCGACCCACTTCATCATCTCGTCGGCTTTCATCTGTTCGGTCACGCCCTCACGCTCGGCGTACTGCTTAACCAGCCGGGAGAACATTTCCTCGCAGTCCTCGTCTACACTGTGCAGATATTCATTCAGCGTCCCGCTTGTCCGCAGGCTCGTCAGCAGTACCTTGTGGCATTTCTGTAAGTGACGGAACTTTGCACGACCGAAGCGCCCGAGTTCATAGTACTTTTCTTCGGGAAGTACCAAGTCCGGCAGATAGTAATCTCCGCAGAGCGTGTAGCTGATACCTGTCTTTTCGTCTGTGATATGTTTTTTCAGTTCCATAAAAAAATCCCTCCTGTCAGATACATTGTACCCGATAGGAGGGATGTGTGCGAATGTGCACCGCACACTCGGCTTATGCTATGTTATCTTACTCTTTTTCTTTTGCTGTATACAGCGGTTCCCGCTAACCCGAACACGCTTGCCGCCAACAGTGCAATCCACAATGCCATATGGCTGTTATCTCCGGTCTGAGGAGACTTTGTATCGTCATCTACCACTGTTTTCGCATTCACGGTAAATGTTGTGGTAGCTGTGCCGCTCTCGGATACAATGCCGATGGTATGCTCGCCGACAGAAAGTGTTGCTACATAATCAGCCTTTAAGGTTACAACCGTACTGCCTTCCTTGACGGTATAATTCTTTTCATCAAGGGTTTTCCCGTCAAGCTCAACACGTATAAAATCGCTGAACGCTGCATTGGATCTGAAAGACAATGCCTTCTTTTCTCCTGCGGTTACGCTCTGTTCCGCTCCTTCAATGATCTTAGGCGGGAGCTTTGCGGTCACTGTGTCGTCCAGCGCAATCTCATTCGTGCCATCCGGATCGGAGAAGATATCACCACAATCCTGACACTGCCAATACTCTATGTTTCCGGTTTCGGTAACGGTGGCATCCCTGGCTTCGGTCTTGGTCAGCTTATGAGCGGCTTTGATCGTCACAGCATCAAGCGTGGTCTCGTTCGTGCCGTCCTCGTCACTGAACAGTTTATTGCATACGGAGCAGGTCCAGTATGCGGTGTTTC
>JBJFHH010000224.1:0-1938 GCA_051893475.1 Bacillus sp. (in: firmicutes)
TGTTCAACCGCTTCAGCATCTCCATGATCTGTTTATACTCCTCATAATCGATGTTGCAGGAGCGGATTACTTCGATTAATTTTTCGGTGATGAGCGGTTTTTGTTCGAGTGCTTTTGGCTGCAGGTGAATGTGGACTTTGCGTTCGTCTTCTTTGGAACGCACCTTTAGCAGCCAGCCGTTTGCTTCCATTCGTGCGACCATTGGTGTCAGGGTGCCGGTGCCGAGGTGGAGTTTTTCGCCGAGTTCTTTAACTGTGAGGGCGTCTTTTTCCCAGAGGGCAAGCAGCACCAAGTATTGCGGGTAGGTGAGTCCAAATGGCTGCAGCACGCTTGTGTACAGTTTATTGAATTCACCGGCCGTTTCGTATACGGCAAAGCATAGTTGTTTGTCTAATGTCAGGAAGTCGTTCAATTGTGATCACCTTTTCTAGTTTAGCCATTTCTGTAGGTCATGCTCGATTTTTGCCGGCTCTGTCGTCGGGGCGTATCGTTCGATGACTTGGCCGTTGCTGTCTACAAGGAATTTAGTGAAATTCCATTTGATTTTATTGGACAGGATGCCTTTTTTCTGTTCCTTTAAGAACGTAAATAAAGGGTCTTCGTTGTCGCCGTTGACGTCGATTTTGGCGAAAATCGGGAAGCTGACGCCATAGTTTCTTTGGCAAAACTGTGTCGTTTCTTCTATATTATCATATTCTTGATTGTTGAACTGATCGCAAGGAAATCCGAGTATCTCCAAGCCCTGCTCCTTGTATTGCTCGTATAATTTCTGCAGCCCCTCGAATTGCGGTGATAGTCCGCATTTGCTGGCCGTATTGATGATCAGTAAGGTTTTGCCCTCGTATTCCTTCAATGATTGCAGCTCTCCATTAACCTTCTTTACTTGAAAATCATAAACAGTTTTCATAATAGGCCTCCTTATGGATTGATAAAGATTTTTAAATCGTGTATGATTTAATCGTACACGATTTAAAATAAAATGCAAAATGATTTGTTCGAAAATCGATCATTTGGGTGGAATTAGTTTTTGATAAAGGGGAGATGTTTTTTGGGCGCTTTAGAAGTGAGGAAGCTTTATCAGATTGATAACGTGAGCTTGTATTTGGCGTTTTTGTCGGGAGCTCAGGAGCTGATGAAGCATAAAACGGATTTGAACACGATTAATGTGTTTCCGGTGGCTGATGGGGATACGGGAACGAATTTGGCGATGACGATGAATGGAATTTGGAAGTCAGCGAGATTGATGCCGTTTATCGGCGAGACGTTTCAGCATATCGCGGATGCGGCGCTTTGGTCGGCCCGCGGGAATTCGGGGACGATCTTTGCACAGTTTATTAGCGGGATAGCGAAGGAGCTGCCGATGCGGACAACGGTGACGTTGGATGAGGTAGCTGCCAGCTTGCAGAGCGGTGTCATGGCGGCGTATGAGGCAGTCGAGAATCCGGTTGAGGGGACAATTATTTCGGTGATGCGTGATTGGGCGGATGCGATTGATGAAGCAAAGCTGAATTCTAATGAGATTGTTGAGGTATTATCGGAGGCGCTCCATGCAGCGGTGAAGTCGCTGAATCGGACACCGGAAAAGCTCGAGGTGCTGAAGGAGCGCGGAGTTGTCGATTCGGGAGCGAAGGGGTTTGTCATTTTTCTGCACGGATTTATGCGTTATTTGCAGACAGGGGATTATGATGATTTGTTTTTGACGGATGAAGAAGTGGCTTGGGATGAAGCGTTTGAGCATGCGCATGGTGTGCGAGAGGAAATTACGTTTCGTTATTGCACAGAGGCATTGATTGCGGGTGCTGACATTGATTTAGAAAAGCTGAAGCATGAGATGAAAATGTTTGGTGATTCGCTTGTTGTTGCGGGTACGGCTGAAAAAGTAAAGCTCCATATTCATACGAATGAGCCGGCTGCGTGTTTTCGTGGTTTACGGAAGTA
>JBJFHH010000225.1:0-1932 GCA_051893475.1 Bacillus sp. (in: firmicutes)
TGATGCGCCATCGCATGAACGAAGCCAAGACCAGCGTTAGAGAATGCCATACCTGCAAGGAAGCAAGCATCCACCATTTTTTCGCGGGCATCGATGTTATGTCCATCGCGAACAGCTGTTGGCAGTGCTTCGAAAATTAATTGAACAGCTCGAAGCGCAGTCGCATCTGTAATATTGTTTGCACCTGGAGTTACGATTGTTTCAATCGCATGAGTCAGCGCATCCATACCTGTTGCTGCTGTTAAGCTTGCAGGTTTGTTCACCATCAGTTCAGGGTCATTAACGGATAAAATCGCGATGCTGTTCTTATCCACGCATACCATTTTCACGCCTCGGTCTTCATCTGTAATAACGTAGTTGATGGTAATTTCAGCAGAAGTACCGGCTGTTGTATTAACTGCAATCGTCGGGAAGCCGACTTTTTTCGATTTATGTAAACCTTCATAATCACGGATATTGCCGCCATTAGTCGCTAAAATGCTGATTGCGCTCGCACAATCTTGAGGAGAACCGCCGCCGATGGAAAGAATGAAGTCACATCCTTCTTCTTTTAAAATCGATAAGCCTTTATCTACCTGTGCGCAAGTTGGATTCGGTTTCACTTCATCATAGATTACATACGAAACATTCACTTTATCCAATTGGTCGGTTACTTGCTTCACAATACCTGATTCATTCAGCACACGGTCGGTTACAACCAACGCTCTGCTGAAACCGAAATCTTGCACTTGACCTCCCAACTCTTGTAAGCAGCCACGGCCAATTAAGTTTTTGCTTGGTAAATAATACATCATCGTCAAAACCCTCCAAATTCATTAAGTTATGATTTCTATATTCCTCAAATGGAAGGCTCTAAACCTATCATGTAAAAATTTGAAGCTGCCCCCTTTGAAGGAGCAGCCTATATAAACATTGCTTATTTACGATTCACAAACCTTAAAGCCCGGCTCATCACCGTCGGCACAACCGATGCATGATTCTCATCGGGTGCGACATAAAGCTCCGCGTCACTCATTTTCTCTGCGAACAGCTCAGCATCGCCAACCATATGACCTTCCTTTTCGCCAACTGCAATAAAAAGTCGGCGTCCTTCCTGCTGAACCGGCATCTTCATCAGTTCATGATCATTCCACCAAACAGATGGACTGATAGCTAAATAATTTTGATAACTGTCTTCATGCAGCAAATTCCACAGCACAAAATAACCGCCGAGCGAATGGCCGAATAACGTTTGCTGATCTCGATTCACCGGCAGCTCCGCCTCGATTTTCGGCTTTAATTCCTCTTCAATAAAACGTTGAAAATCAGCGCCTCCGCCAACCTGCTCGGGAATCCGTGCATTCATACGCTTCGGATATTTGTATTCTGCAGCAGGAGCGGTAAAATCATAAAAACGACGCGTCCGCATCTCGCTTTCGTCATGGCAAATACCGACGACAATCGCTCCCTTCACACCCGTTTTCGGTGCATTGCGACTTTGCAGACGGACTGAGTCCATCACATAACTGAAGTAGCCGGAGCCGTCTAACACATAAATAATTGGAAATCCCGTTTCAGGTGCCTGCCCTTCTGGAACATAAACGTGAATGTCATAGCTATAATCTGTATATCTCGAACTAATGGAAAATGTATGCATTTTTATATCCTTCCCCCAAAAAACTTGTTATAATTATAAATGATAATGATTTTCAATTAGAATAGCAATTATTTTGACATAAAGAAAGAAGGAATCCCGTTGCAATACACTGTTCAGCAAATCATTGACTATTATGCCAATGCCACCATTACATTCACTGACCTATTTAAAACGCAACTAGATTACGGAACAGTCGATGAAGGCCGGCATACTGCGCCGAATACTTACGGGCTCGTCATCCCGTTTCGAGGCAGAGCGAATTTTACCTTTAAAGGTTCGACCTATAAAATGCATCC
>JBJFHH010000226.1:0-1920 GCA_051893475.1 Bacillus sp. (in: firmicutes)
ACTTGAGCTTGAACTTGAGCTCGTACTTGAACTGCTACTGCTGCTCGCTTGTTTGCGTGCTTCTTCTGCAGCTTTCTTACGTGCCGCTTCTTCTTCTTCAATGCGTTGCTGTTCCTGCGAAATAGCCTTAGCAATCGCTGCTTCCTGAGCTGCTAAAATTGCTTTCTCTTCTTCAAGATCCATCGCATGAGCATGCGCTTCTTCTTCTTCATGCTCCAGCTTCTCCATTAGCGTTGCCTTCTCAGCGCGTTGTGAATCCAGCTCCGCTTTCATCGTTTCCAACTCCGCCTTCATCGCTTCAAGATCTGCCAGTTTTTCTTCTACTTCTTTTTGAGCAGCCTCTAAAGCCGCTTTATCTTCTTCATGCTGCTTGACCAACGTTTCATCCGCTTGCATGATTGTCGATACTGCACTTACTCGGCTAATAAAATCACCAAAGCTTGATGCTCCCATCAACACTTCTATGTAACTGACAGAACCGCCGCTTTGCTGAAACGCTACAGCTCTTTCCTTCAAAATTTCCGTACGCTTCTCGATGCGTTCCTGCAATTCAGTAATCTCTTCTTTTAATGCTTCAATCTCTGCATTCGTCGCTTCAATTTCTGCATTTTTCTCGCGGATTTTGGCACTCGTATCTTCAATATCTAAGTCAATGCGCTTAATCTCTGCATTCACTGCTTCTTGCTCCGCTTGAAGATCTGCGATTTTTTCCTCAGTTTCATTAATGCTGGATTCTACCCCTGATTGTTGCTCCTGAACGTTTTCCTGTTGTTCACGAAGCTCGTTGATTGACTCTGCATTTACGTTGGATGTGGCTGCAAAACTTCCGATTCCTACCATAAAGGTAGAGCCTAGAACCAGCATTTTCTTTTTCAACATGCACATTCACCTTTCCCCATCTTGTATCCCGTTTTTTTATTTCTATTTGTTACGGTTAATCTATTAAAATAACGACTATTCGGCAAACCTGTCAGCCTGCCGAATAGAGATATGCCTTAAATTTTCAAGAATTTGCGAACGGACATCATACTTCCCCATACCCCGATCAATGCACCCATTAATAACAGAATGCCGGATACTTGGTATACAAATGGGTTGAAGCTTAGTAATTCGAAGAACTGAATGTTCATTTTTGGTGTCGCATATTCATAGATTTGGTAGTACGTCGTTGCAATCAGGGCAATCGGAATGATTGAACCTAAAATACCAAGCCATAAGCCTTCTAAGAAGAACGGCCAGCGAATGAATGAGTTTGTCGCCCCTACCAATCTCATAATTTCAATTTCGCTCTTTCTCGCTACAATTGTAATTTTGATTGTATTAGAGATTAAGAACATTGCTGTGAACAGAAGCCCGATAATCAGCACAAGCCCGATGTTGCGGGAGATATCCACGATTTTAAATAATTTTTCTACATAGCCTTGTCCATATTTAACAGACTCGACAAAATTTATTTTTTCCGCTTGTTCAGCGACAGTCACAACATCTTCCGGTGTTTTCGTTTTAACGATGTACACATCTCGAAGCGGGTTGTCCTGCTCAAACAACGTGAAAGCATTTCCTAATGATTCATTGATAATCACTAGCTCTTCTTCTTTAGAAGAAAACGTTACTTCACTGACTTCCGGCAGTGCCTTCAGCTGCTCTTCAACTGCCAATATATCTTCATCCGTTGCTGTCACATCCAAATGGACGCGAACTTCAACGTCTTTTTCGATGTTTGATGCAATGTTGTTCATGTTCATTAATAGAACAAAGAACACGCCAACCAGTAAAAGAGTAACGGTTACGGCACTGACAGATGCGAACGTCATCCATCCGTTTCGTCCTAAACTCTTGAAGCTCTCTCTAAAATGACGAAGAATACTATTAATATTCATAGCCGTATTCACCTCGTTGCTCATCTCTGATAATTGTTCC
>JBJFHH010000227.1:0-1829 GCA_051893475.1 Bacillus sp. (in: firmicutes)
ATAATTTATAAAAATTCAATTGCATTTATTTTTATTCACACTTATAATAATGTAAATATAAAATATTGCGAAAAATCAGGTGGTGTGAAGTTCGATGAACGTATCAATAATAGGTGCGACTGGATATAGCGGAATTGAATTAATCAGGCTATTGGAGAATCATCCGCAATTCAAAATTGCATCTCTGCATTCTTCATCCATGGCTGGACATTATATTCATGAAGAAAATCCGCACTTATTGCATATAACGCAAATTTTGAAGGAAATCGATCCTATTAAAATAGCGAAAGAGAGCTCGATTGTATTTTTAGGAACTCCATCAGGTGTTTCCGCAAAGCTTTCTCCACAATTGATAGAAGCCGGCTTGACGGTCATCGATTTATCCGGAGATTTGCGGTTAAAAAATCCTGAATCCTATAAAACTTGGTACAAAAAAGATCCTGCTCCGATTCAATCGTTAGAGCAAGCTGTATACGGTCTTAGTGAATGGAATGCCGAGCAAATAAAATCAGCGACATTGATTGCAAATCCGGGATGCTTTCCGACAGCTTCACTTTTAGGCCTCGCGCCCGTATGCGAGCAACAATGGTGCGATGGCAACAGCATTATCATTGATGCGAAGTCAGGTGTATCAGGAGCGGGCAGGACACCGCTATCGACGAATATGTTCAGTGAAGTTAATGAAAACTTTAAAATATACAAGGTGCATCAGCATCAGCATATTCCGGAAATTGAGCAGCAGCTGCAAAACTGGCAAAGCGATATCGGCTGCATTGAATTCAGTACACATCTAGTGCCGATGACGCGAGGAATTATGGCGACGATGTATGTGCAATTAACCGAGCAAGTGACAACAAAACAATTAATAGATTTATATAAAACCAGCTATGAAAAGCATCCGTTCGTCCGTATTCAGGAGGAGGGACAATTCCCTTCCACGAAGCAAGTAATGGGGTCGAATTTTTGTGACATTTCAGTAGCAGTGAATGAAAGAACGGGAAGAGCGACAATCGTTTCCGTAATCGATAATTTGGTGAAAGGAGCGGCAGGGCAAGCGGTGCAAAATGCGAATATTATATGCGGCCTCGAAGAAACGACAGGGCTGCTGCAAGTACCGCAATATCCATGATCCTGCTTGTGAATGAGATGAATACAGTAACGAAAAGCAACATCCAAGAGGTTTCAAACGGAAATTTATTAAGTGCAAAAGGTTTTAAAGCTGGCGGCATTCATGCAGGTTTGCGCTACAACAAAAAAGATTTGGGTATCATCGTGTCTGATGTGGAAGCAAATGCTGCGGCTGTCTATACGCAATCTCTTGTTCAGGCTGCTCCGATTATAGTCACTAAGGAAAGCATCGAGACGAGCGGAAAAGTGAAGGCTGTCATTGTTAACAGTGCTTGTGCCAATGCTTGTACAGGTGAGCAAGGCATGCTTGATGCCTATGAAATGAGAAATGAAACAGCAAAGAAGCTAGGTGTGGAAAATCATTTAGTAGCGATTGCTTCAACTGGAGTAATCGGTGAATACATGAAGATGGATAAAATCAAAACAGGCATTGAAGCACTGACTTATTCAACATCTGCTGAGGATGCGGAAGCATTTGAAACAAGTATATTGACGACGGATACTGGCACAAAAAATTGCGCATACAGTGCGGAGATTGACGGGAAGCTTGTGACTATCGGAGGAGCGGCGAAAGGATCCGGCATGATTCATCCGAATATGGCGACAATGCTTGGCTTTTTAACGACAGATGCAGTTGTTTCATCAACAAACTTACAACTGGCGCTATCACAGGCTGTCGATGCAACATTCAACCAAATTAC
>JBJFHH010000227.1:1929-7805 GCA_051893475.1 Bacillus sp. (in: firmicutes)
TAGCTTTTTCAGAGGAAGCAGCAAAGCAATATTTGGAGAATGCCAACATTTGCATAAAAGCAGTGCTGAATGAAGGAGAAGAAAAGGGAACGGCTTGGGGATGCGATCTGACCTATGATTACGTTAAGATCAATGCCAGCTACCGTACATGAGGAGGATTGGAAATGAAAGTGCTTCTTATTAAGCTGGGCGGAAGTATCGTCCATGAATTAGAGGAATCTTTCTTTACGAGCATCAAGTACTTGCAAAATGAAGGATTTCATATTGCGTTTGTCCATGGCGGCGGGCCGGATATCGATGAAATGCTGCATACTTTGCAAATCAAGCCTTCCTTCCATAACGGATTAAGAAAGACGACAAAGGATGTACTTTCAGTTGTAGAACTTGTATTGTCCGGAAAAACGAATCGTCACATTGTCTCTTTATTGAAGAAGCACGGGCTGCCGGCAATTGGTCTTCACGGCAATGACTCGATTCTTGAAGGTGAATATATCGATCAAGCTTCATTAGGCGAGGTCGGACAGATTACGAGTGTAAACAGCGAATTCATTCAACAGATTATGTCAATGGGACTGATTCCGGTGCTTACGCCGTTAGCTGTTTCAAAAACAGGGCAAACATTGAATATAAATGCCGATATGGCAGCCGGAGCGGTTGCTAAAGCATTAAATGCCGAAAGCTGTGTGTTTGTTACCGACGTTAAAGGTGTTTTGAACAATGGCGAATTACTTGAGCAATTAACGGCAGAGGATGCCGAACAATTAATAGAAGCAAATGTGATTTATGGAGGAATGATTCCGAAGGTGAAGACAGCCTTGAAGACGATGGAAACAGGGATTCAGCATGTTCGGATTGTTAGCGGAAAGAATCACTTTTATGAAAATGGCCGTTGGGTCGGCACATCGTTTTTAGAGAAAGTAGGGATTGGATTATGAGTCATGTATTTCCGACATATGCGAGATGGAATATTACACCTGATCATGGTAAAGGAAGTTGGCTGACATCGACTGACGGGACGACATATTTAGATTTCACTTCCGGAATCGGCGTAACCGGCTTAGGACACCGACATCCGAAGGTGGAAAAAGCGATTATCGAGCAGTTGCAAAAATATTACCATACGAGCAATCTATTTCAGCAGCCGAATCAGGAAGCATTGGCCGAGCAGCTGAGCAAGGTAACCGGACTGAGCGCAGCTTTCTTTGCAAACAGCGGAGCGGAAGCGAACGAAGCGGCGATTAAACTAGCGAAAAAAGCGACAGGCAAAAGCAAAATCATCACATGCAACGGATCATTCCACGGACGCACGTATGCGACGATGGGAGCGACAGGTCAGGAAAAGGTTCGAATCGGCTATGGACCGATGCTAAGCACATTTGCATATGTTGATTTTAATAACAGCGAGCAATTACAGGCGGTTGCCGATGAAGAGACAGCAGCGATTATGATTGAAATTATTCAAGGCGAAGGCGGAATCAATCCGATTACAGAAGCATTTATTGAAACAATTAATGAAGTTTCATCCCGAACAGGCGCCTTAATCATCGTTGATGAAATTCAAACAGGAATCGGCCGAACAGGCAAGCCGTTTGCGTATCAGCATTTTAATATACAGCCTGATATTGTGACAGCAGCAAAAGGATTAGGAAATGGTTTACCGATCGGAGCGATGCTCGGCAAAGAAGAGTTGGTTCCATATTTCGGAGCGGGAAGCCACGGTTCAACATTTGGCGGCAATCCGGTAAGCACAGCGGCTGCACTTGCTGTAGTAGAAGAAGTATTTGAAGTATCGTTTTTGCAAGAAGTTGCTGCAAAGGGTGAATTTTTAAAGAATCAGCTGATTGAAAAACTGCAAGATCAAGCAGCCGTTAAGGATGTACGTGCAGTCGGATTAATGGTCGGTATTGATTTAGTGGATGAAGTAAAGGCCCCTGCTATTATTGCGGAGCTTCAGAAGGATGAATTGCTTGTTCTTCCGGCCGGTCAAAATGTGATTCGATTATTGCCGCCATTAAATGTGACGGAAGAAGAAATTACAATTGCAGTTGATAAAATTACTGCTATTATTAAGCACCAAGTTGAAACAGCCAAGTAGGCTGCATATTTTTGGATTATACTGAATAAAAATTCTGTGTTTTAAATAAATATTCATCGCGAGAGGTGAGAGTATGAAAAGCTATGTACATTTAGAAAATGGAGATGTTTTTACCGGTAAATGGCTAACAGATGAACCGAAGGGAAACGTAACGGGCGAGGTTGTGTTTTTCACGGGAATGACCGGCTATCAGGAGGTATTGACAGATCCTTCATATAAAAATCAAATCGTCGTATTTACCTATCCTTTAATCGGAAATTACGGCATCAATCAAGAGGATTTTGAGAGCAGCAAGCCGCACGTAGCAGGTGTCATCGTGCATAGAGGGAATTTGTCTCATTCTCATTACAACGCAAATTCGTCGCTCGTTCAGTATTTAAATAAATGGAACATCCCAATGCTTGGCAATGTTGATACACGCGCAATCGTAAAGCGTATTCGTACGAACGGTTCAATGCAGGCTTGTCTGACGAACAAAGCCGAATGGAAGCCGGCTGAACAGAATCACGCTTGCGAGGCACCGGTGCCGATCGTTTCCCAACAGGAAATCACTGTTCACGGAGAAGGCAGTCATCACATTGTATTAATGGATTTCGGCTACAAAAAATCGATTGTCAAATACTTGATTGAAAAGGGCTGTAAGGTGACGGTCGTTCCTTATAACACACCATATGAAAAAATTGCTTTACTGAATCCTGATGGCATTCTTCTGTCGAATGGCCCTGGGGATCCGGTCGAATTGCTTCCGCATATTAAAAACATAGGAGCTGTCGCATCAGCTTATCCAACATTAGGGATTTGTTTAGGACATCAGCTAGTGGCATTGGCGTTTGGCGGGGAGACAAAAAAACTGTCATTTGGCCATCGCGGTGCAAATCAGCCGGTAGCTGATCTTGTAAACAAAACCGTATTTATGACCTCACAAAATCACAGTTATGTCGTCGATGAGAGTAGCTTGAAACAAACCGATTTACAGGTCCGTTTCCTTCAGGTGAATGATGGTTCTGTTGAAGGGCTACAGCATACAAAGCTGCCGATTCTTACAGCACAGTTCCATCCGGAGGCAAATCCGGGACCTGCTGAAAGCAGCGTGATTTTTGATGAATTTTTGCAGAACGTAAAAAGTAAGAGCGGGAGAGAGAAAGTGTATGCCTAAAGATTCAACATTACAATCCATCTTAGTAATCGGCTCCGGACCGATTGTCATCGGTCAGGCTGCTGAATTCGACTATGGCGGCACGCAAGCATGTCTTGCACTGCGTGAAGAAGGCTATAAAGTCATTTTAGTAAATAATAATCCGGCTACAATTATGACGGATGAAAATAATGCAGACGTCGTATATTTTGAGCCGTTGACGAAAGATACAATTGAAAAAATTATTGCGAAGGAACGCCCTGACGGATTGCTTGCGACCCTCGGCGGACAGACGGGACTAAATTTAGCATATGAACTGGATGAATCTGGTGTGTTGGCCAAGTACAATGTCCAACTGCTTGGAACACCGATTGATTCGATTAAAAAAGGAGAAGACCGAGAGCTGTTCCGAGAGTTAATGTTTGAACTGAACGAACCGGTTCCGGAAAGCATGATTGTCCATACAATTGAAGAAGCAGTCGCGTTTTCCAAAAAAATCGGCTTTCCGATCATTGTCAGACCTGCGTATACATTAGGCGGAACAGGCGGCGGAATCGCTGAAAGCGCGGATGTCTTTTATGAGCTTGTTCGGGGCGGATTACAGGAGAGCCCGATTGGACAATGCTTAATCGAAAGAAGTATTGCCGGTTTTAAAGAGATTGAGTATGAAGTGATGAGAGACAGCTCGGGCACTTGCATCACTGTATGTAACATGGAGAATATTGACCCTGTTGGTATCCATACAGGAGACTCTATTGTTGTAGCGCCTTCGCAAACATTGACGGATCAAGATTATCAAATGCTTAGAGGAGCGAGCATTAGAATTATTTCCGCTTTAGGCATTATCGGCGGCTGTAATATTCAATTTGCCCTGGATCCGGAGAGTAAGCAATATTATTTAATCGAGGTTAACCCGCGTGTCAGCCGTTCATCGGCATTAGCTTCGAAAGCAACGGGCTATCCGATTGCGCGAATTGCCGCAAAATTGGCAGTCGGCTTACAGCTTTCCGAAATTATCAATCCGGTAACGAAAAGCACGTACGCAAGTTTTGAGCCGGCATTGGATTATGTCGTTGTGAAATTCCCGCGCTGGCCATTCGATAAATTTGCAACAGCCAATCGAAAACTTGGTACGCAAATGAAAGCAACCGGGGAAGTGATGGCGATTGACCGTAATCTTGAAAGTGCAATCCAAAAGGCAGTTGCATCACTGGAAATCAAGATGAACGGTTTAAAACTTCCGCGTCTTGCAAAAGTGACAACAGAAGACTTGCTTGAGCAAATGAAGGTGGGCAATGATGAAAGATTTTTCATCATTTTAGAGCTGATTAGACGAGAGTTTGATTTAAAAACGATTCATGAGCTTACGAAAATTGATTATTTCTTCCTGCATGTGTTCCAAACACTTATTTCAGCTGAAAGCTCAATCAGCCATGAAAAACTGGAGACTGTTTCGAAGGAAGCATTAGCGACTTTAAAAGAAATGGGCTTCTCCGATCGTTATTTGGCAAATGAGTGGCAAGTTGATGAGCAGCAAGTCCGTTCTAAACGGAAGGAGTTCGGTATCATCGCTTCCTACAAAATGGTCGATACATGCGCAGCTGAGTTCGCTTCTCCGACGAGTTATTATTACAGTTCCTATGAAGGAGAAAATGAGCAGGCGCCTTCAGACCGTAAAAAAGTACTGATTATCGGCAGCGGTCCGATTCGAATCGGTCAAGGAATCGAGTTCGATTATTGTTCTGTCCATAGCGTAAAAGCATTGCAGGATGAAAACATCGAAAGCATTATGATCAATAACAATCCGGAAACGGTTAGCACGGATTTTGCGACCGCTGATAAGTTGTATTTCGAACCGTTAACATTAGAGTATGTGCTGAATGTCATTGAAGCGGAAGAAGTCAATGATGTCATTGTTCAATTCGGCGGACAGACAGCGATTAATTTGGCGGACAGTTTAGAGAAAGCCGGCGTGAATCTGCTTGGTACTTCCTTTGATATCGTCGATCAGCTGGAAGACCGCAAGCGTTTCTATGATGTATTAGAAGCATTGGATATTCCGCACGTCCCTGGAGCAATTGCCAACAATGAAGCAGAGCTTGTGGCATTTGCGGATGAAATCGGCTTCCCGGTACTTGTACGACCGTCCTATGTAATCGGCGGCGCAGGAATGAATATCTATAACAGCAAAACGGAGTTAGAAGCTGGCATTAAAAACAGTGTGTATCCGATTTTGATAGATCAGTATTTACCGGGCAAGGAAGCAGAAGTTGATTTGGCAGCTGACGGAACGGATATTTGCGTCCCGATTATTGCCGAGCATATTGAAAAAGCCGGTGTCCATTCCGGAGATAGTATGGCCTATCTTCCATCGCAAACTCTTTCGGAATCAGTGAAGGAGAAGTTGGTCGATTATGCGGGGAAAATTGTTAAGTACTTGAACTATAAGGGTTTAATGAATATTCAATATGTTATTTCCGGCGAGGATGTGTATGTGCTCGAAGTGAACCCGCGTGCAAGCAGAACAATCCCGATTATTAGCAAGGTAGCGAATATCCCGCTTGTGCAAATTGCGACAAAAATATTGCTCGGGAAATATTCATTGCCGGAACTTGTAGAAGAAACGGGATTAATGAAGGAAATACC
>JBJFHH010000228.1:0-1914 GCA_051893475.1 Bacillus sp. (in: firmicutes)
CAAAGGACTGAAAATCCTTGTGTCGGCGGTTCGATTCCGTCCTGAGCCACCATTTGCCGGTGTAGCTCAGTTGGTAGAGCAACTGACTTGTAATCAGTAGGTCGTGGGTTCGACTCCTATCGCCGGCACCATTTATCTATTTGAATATGTGGAGGGGTAGCGAAGTGGCTAAACGCGGCGGACTGTAAATCCGCTCCCTCCGGGTTCGGCGGTTCGAATCCGTCCCCCTCCACCATTTTTATTCACTTAGGGGCATAGTTTAAAGGTAGAACTACGGTCTCCAAAACCGTCAGTGTGGGTTCGATTCCTACTGCCCCTGCCAATCTTACAATGGCGATTGTGGCGAAGTGGTTAACGCATCGGATTGTGGTTCCGACATTCGAGGGTTCGATTCCCTTCAGTCGCCCCATTTAAAGTTTAAAATAAGTGGTACTTCAGTGTTGCCACATTTAACTACAGAACTTATATCGATGGGCTATAGCCAAGCGGTAAGGCAACGGATTTTGATTCCGTCATGCGAAGGTTCGAATCCTTCTAGCCCAGCCATTCTTGCGGAAGTAGTTCAGTGGTAGAATACAACCTTGCCAAGGTTGGGGTCGCGGGTTCGAATCCCGTCTTCCGCTCCAAGGTAAAGTTCAATCTTATATTATATGGCGGCATAGCCAAGTGGTAAGGCCAAGGTCTGCAAAACCTTTATCCACCGGTTCGAATCCGGTTGCCGCCTCCATATCATGCCGGTGTGGCGGAATTGGCAGACGCGCACGACTCAAAATCGTGTTCCTTCTGGAGTGTCGGTTCGACCCCGACCACCGGTATCAAAAAGCTTTCTACAAATTGTAGAAAGCTTTTTTATTTTGTTCGTATAGATTGTTGCTTTTCAGTTTCATTGCTTTATAAAAGAAAAGAGGTAAAGTCATTATAACTTTACCTCTTTTATCAATCACATAATACTTTTACTACTGCTTTTTTTACTGCCTTTGGTTGGTCTACACAAACACCTGGCATATGGGCATCCTGTGGCATAAATACGGCGAAGCAGCCTTCTTTCACAATTAGATGATTACCTTCACCTTTCAAGAATATTACATCGTTCTCTTTTTGTGCCTCTACTACCTCTGTTTCTGCCTTATTCGTGTAAACCATTCTTTCCTCGCCTTTAATGACATATTGGATATCGGTATATAAATAATGAGATTCTAAACGACAGTCTTCAATAAGTTTTGTTTCATATTCTTGAATCATCACAAATACCTTGTCATTTTCAATCTCATATTTTCCTACTGGTAAAGAGATCAAATCATTTTTCAATAAAAAATCGAAACCTTTCTTTAATCTTGGGTGCACTCCATTATAAAATGAAGCATTCGATAATTGATCAATAATCATATATATTTCCTCCGATAAAATCATTTGTCAATTAAATAGTAGCATAGTTAATATTAGCGATTTAATCACTTGTATACTAGTGTAATTTTAATTATGCTTAAGTTTTTATGTAATCAGTTTCGGGGATGATAATTTATTCAGAGATAATGATATTTATAAAAAAGAAAGTGAATAAACTCTTTTAACTGTGATGTACTTCTGACTAACGGTGTTGTTTATAAAGGTAATTGAGTAATTCTAGTAAAAAAGACTTACTAAAGTATACGTAGCCAATATGAGTTATACGCGAATAATTTAACCATATTTTAACGCTTCACCCAATTAAAATACTAAAATGCATTTTCCAAGTTATTTACATTGTTAAAGGTTGATTGTATAATAATACGAAATTATATTAAAATAATAAATTCGTCGGATTAGGAGAGTGAAATATGGAATTATTAGGTATTCTCATCATAATAATCGGTTTTGCATTAAAGCTTGATACTATTGCAGTAGTAGTTTCGGCTGGTATTGCAACTGGTTTGG
>JBJFHH010000229.1:0-1913 GCA_051893475.1 Bacillus sp. (in: firmicutes)
ATCGCCAGCAGCATAGTACATGCGGTTGAAATATCAGTTTCGTTCACACCAAAAACACTGCCAAATACGACAAGAGCGCCTACAACAAGAAAATCTGTCAGACCAGCGGGTAAAGCTTTAATCAGAACATTTGATAAAAACCGGCCATGTATGATATCTCCATTGGGCTGTAGGGCAAGGAAAAAGCCAGGTATCCCTATGGTAAACATGCTGATCAAGGATATCTGCGATGGCTCCAGCGGGTAGGTAATCCTGAAGCATACCGAGAACACTGCCATCAGGAATGAGAATATATTCTTGACCAAGAACAGGCTCGCAGAGCGCTCAATGTTATTGACCACCCGCCGGCCTTCCATCACCACAGATGGCATCGAGGCAAAATCCGATTCCAGTAGCACCAGCTGGGAGACCTGTGCGGCAGCATCGCATCCGGATGCCATAGCAACAGAGCAATCCGCATCCTTCAGTGCAAGAACATCGTTGACGCCGTCTCCTGCCATACCGACCGTATGCCCAGCACTCTGTAAGGCATGAACCAACTGTCTTTTCTGTACCGGCGTGACGCGTCCAAAAACGGTATATTGGGTTGCAGCTTCGCGTATATCATCCTCTGTATGGAGAGTAGACATATCGATGTATTTTGCCGCATCTGCAATGCCTGCCTCCATGGCAACCTGCGAGACAGTCACGGGATTATCGCCGGATATTACTTTGATCGCTACACCCTGTTCCGCAAAATACTGGAAGGTCTCTGGAGCATCCTTGCGAATAGGATTTGTGAGGAGAATTAACCCAAGTGGTGTAACGGCTTCCGTCAGTTCCTTCCCATCTGGAACGCCGCTGTATCTGCCAAATACAAGCACACGATAACCATCAGAACTATGATTTTCAATCAGTACTTTGAATTTCTCATAGTCTTCCCGGAGAACAAACTCCGGTGCACCAAGGACATATGCGTCACCAGAAAAAGCAGCCGCACAATACTTATATGTCGATGAAAACGGAATCACCATGTCAGCCTTTTTATCTGATGGTGTCTTAAAGAATCGTTTCAGTGCTTGCATTGTTATGTTGCCATCTGGCATTGATACTACAAGATCACTGATCATTGTTTTCAGCCCCAATCCAGTCGAGGGGTTGTACCCCTCCATTGGAATAGTGCTGATCACTTGCATATTATTTTCTGTAATGGTTCCCGTCTTGTCTACACACAGAACATCCACCCGGGCAAGTGTCTCGATGCATTTCATATCATGAACAAGAACTTTTTGGGATGAAAGGCGGATGACACTGATTGCCAAGGCCACACTTGCCAGCAGATACAGTCCTTCCGGAATCATTCCAATCACGGCTGCAACCATAGAGACGATGCTGCTGCTGAAAGAGGCTTTTGAAACGAAAAACTGTTGTCCAAAAAGCAGGAGACCAAGCGGGATGATCAGGATTCCCACTACTCCCACCAGCTTATCGAGAACGCGTATCATTTCAGATTGTTCTTTACGGTTCATGGCTTTGGCTTCGAGCGTCAGCTGAGAGATATAGGAATCTGCGCCGACCTTCTCCAACCTGGCGCAGCATTCTCCAGATACTACAAAGCTACCGGACATCAATGTATCTCCCGGTTTCTTGAATATCTCATCTGTTTCGCCAGTTAATAGTGATTCATTGACTGCGACTTCTCCGTCTACCACAATGGCATCTGCGCATATTTGATTTCCTGCTCGGAAAATTACAATATCGTCAAGAACCAATTCTTCTGCCGGAATTTCCGCCTGCTGACCATCTCTGATTACAAGGGCCGTTGGCGAATTCAAAACGGAAAGACGATCCAACACTTTCTTCGCACGTATTTCCTGCACAATGCCGATCAATAAGTTCGCCACGACAATCAGAAGAAATGACATATTCCTGAA
>JBJFHH010000230.1:0-1912 GCA_051893475.1 Bacillus sp. (in: firmicutes)
GCATCGCAATATTTTTATAAATATCACAACTTTATTCAAAACATCGCGACTTTATTTCAAATCAGCACCAAGTCATTTCTACACAAACTTGCACTTTGAGAACATTATACGGCTAAACCAATTTATACATAAGAATATCATCCACATATTCATTATCTGCAAATTTAAATTCGTTAATTTTACGTCCTTCTTCAATGAACCCCATACTTTTATACAAAGATATCGCTCTATGATTGGTTGAAAAGACAGCTAAGCTTACTTTTTCTATGAAAGGATTTTTTTCTGCCCACTCTAATAAAACTTGGATTAGCATTTTCCCAATTCCCATTCCTCTACAATTGTTGCTGATTAACAATCCAAAAGAACCTGTATGTGACAATCGCTTTCTGTTTGGTGTACTTTCAAAAACAATCAATCCTACAACTTCCCCATCCTTTTCTGCAACAATGATCGTTTCGTTTTCATTTTCTAATAGGCGCTGAATCCAATCTCTCTGTTGTGATAGAGTTTTAGTAAACTCCTCTGGATAAGCAGTCACATATTCACCTTCGGAAACTACCGATTTTTGTATGTTTAAAGTTGCTTCAGCATCTTCTATTTTTCCCGTACGAATAACGTAATTTCCCATATCTTTTAAAATTGACACCTTTTCCCTCTCCTTATTAAACACCATTTTATTTATATTCTACTACAATAGTATCTCCTTCTTCGTATTATAAAGTTTCCCTTTTTCCTTTTCGCTGAATCCTCTTCTAGCAAAGAAAAATCGCACCAAAATATCGATGCGATTACATTGTTAATTATTGAGTTCATGCTTAGCTTAGGCTTCTGCTTTTCAGGCTGCTTTCCTCATTCTCCACAAAAGGTACAGCGACGGAATGATCAAAACTGCTGAAGCAGCAATGCCTCCGTTAATGGACGTATAAAGCGCAAGGATACCCACAAGCGGACCTCCGGCTACCTGCCCGAGCGCATCGAGTTGACCGAACATCGATAGTGCCGTGGCTCGGCCCTGTGATTGCAATCGTTCATTTGTCATCACACTCATCAGCGGATAATTGACATTGCGCAGTGACGCGATCAGCCAATATAATAAGACGGCTATTAAAAAGTTTCCGATGAATGCAAAAAGCAGCATCGCTATTGATAAAAGGCCATTCATCCACAGCAATACAACGGCATAACGCCCCTTCACATAAACTTCCACCACTTTCAGCACGACAATATTCAGCAAAAATGCGACCGCATAAAAAGCGCCAAACCAATAAATCGAGTCTTCCTCTGCAAGATTGAAATTTTCTATGAAATGGGCGCCCCATAGCCGGTCAAAACCTTCACTCGCAAGCCCCCATAACAGCGTGATTGCCGCAATCCCGACCAAGACCGAATTTCCTTTAATTTGTGAAACTCCATCCTTAATAGCCAGCACCATTCCAGACGTATTTTCACGAGCAACTGTGACAAATTTCGTTTCCGGCATGATCATGAATGCAATGATTGCCAACAGCACCAACAACCCTCCGGCAATTAAAATTGTTGCCTGCACGGAGAAAAGAAAGGCAAACAGCACACTGGCGATAATGCCAAGAAAACGGCCAATTGAACTAAATTGCGCTCCCTTCAGGAACACCCGATCCAGTTCTTTATTTTCCAACTCATCAGCAATCCACGCCTGTTCTGCACCGCTAATAAATGTCCAGCCAATTCCCCATAAAGCTGCACCGACTGCAATCGCCCAAAACTCCGGAATGCTTCCTTCAAGCACATGCGCCGCTCCTAAAATGAACGTACCGATTACTAACGACTTTTTCCTGCCAAAAAAATCAGCAACGAGCCCAGTCGGCATTTCAAACAGTAAAATAGACAGCTCCATAATCGTCCCGACCAATACGAGCTGCAGCGGGTTCAGCCC
>JBJFHH010000231.1:0-1906 GCA_051893475.1 Bacillus sp. (in: firmicutes)
TCAGGGTTATCTACTTTAATTGCTACTTTCTCGTATCGTTTTCTCATTCCCATAACCAATGTAGCTGACGTGGAATGCTTCAGCTTTAATATAACCGTCGGATATGTGTCTTCAAAATCACGGGCAACAAATTCGATTGTATCCTTTGAACGCTTTTCCCGTAATATTTGTGGCTCTTCGATGATCTCTTCAATATCCGTCCATTTAATTTCGATTCTTTTCATTAAACCGAATGAAATGTACAATCGGTCGTCTGTTATTTTCAGCGGATTCAAACGTACAGCCTGCGTATCGGCGATGAAAAAGATGACTGCATAAATATCTAAAACTAGTAAAATCATTGCCAGCACAAAATGCTGATCATGAAGCAGCCAATGAATAGCTGCCGTTTCAAGAACGAGTGCATGAATAAGCATGATTCGCAAAGCGATGAAACTGGATTGATGATGGATAGTAAATTCATTTTCTCTAAGTATTGTCCTCTTTTTCCAGCTTGCAAATGCATAATAGAAAATAAGCATTTCGTTTAAAAATACCTGTACAATCGGATTTTTCTTAGTTTTATCTTGGACAGCCTTTGGAAAGGAAAACACAACCGGTAAATCACTCATCCTTACTGAACGAAAAATAGTCGGCATGTACTTAAACAGCGTGGCTAAAATCAAAATCTCCGCTAAAACAATAACTGCTTCAACTGCAAAGCCGATCCAGGTGATCATTTCAAACGGAGCCAAGTATTCCATCGGGATGAAGAAACGAACGATAATCAGTCCTGTTGCCATTGAAGCAATGATGTATTTCCAACTCCACTTCCGCTTCCACGCCAAGAATAGAAGCGGTGCAACAACAGCTAAATCAATCATCGAACCGATTACTACCCCATTTGGTTCGTCCGGCAAAATGCTGATACCAATCGTCGTATTGTAAAGAATAAAATTTGAAGCTACTACGAGAATCAATCCTAGAAACCAACCATGATAAAGCATTTCTTTTTTCACCATCAAAAATCCCCTCGTTTTTCCGAAAGCAATATTTCCCGTAACTGATTCATTGTTTTCGCCGAGATGATGTTGGCTCTTGTTTCATCTTTCAGATACATTATTATGCTTTCTTCATTTTATTACCGGAAAACTTGCTTAACCTTCCCTTTCCCGTTTTCCACTTCAATTTCTGCATAAGCACCATTGATGAAAGTAATTTGCGGCGGCACATGTCCGCAGTCCATATCATACACAATCGGTATGTTCAATTCATTAGTCAAATCTATATACACATCTTCAGCCGTATAGTTATCCACACTTTGATTCGCCGGACTGCGGCCGAACAAGATACCTGAACAATTGTCAAACCATCCAGCCAGTTTCATTTGCACGAGCGTTCTTCTTAAATCTGTTGTTGACATCTCACAATTTTCAAAATACCAAACAACTGGTTCATCATTTATATGATTTTTACAAAACTGCCGGACATCTCCGTATGGTGTACCAATTAAATGCCTGATGACATCAATACATCCTCCGAGCAGACGCCCTTTCACTGTTGCCTTTTCGTTATAAACTGTTTTCCAATATGTATTTTCTGTTAAGTGAAAAAGACACGGCGACGGATTGTCATGTTGCCATTCCTTCTGATATTTTGCTGATGAAAACTGAACGACCTCAGCGCCTGTTTCAGTAGACAAAACTGTTTCCCACATCGCTGTTGTTTCATCCCAATAGTCACCACGCAGATCGACAAGATTGGTTCCGTGAGCTGTCGCAATTCCCGTATTTAAAGTAATCGCCAGCAGCAATAAGCTTGTATCGGAATAGCCGAGCACCCATTTGCTTGCCATCGCACTAAAATCCAAGTGCTCAAGCACTTCAATGAGCAGCTCGCCGCCCCATGGAGGAATAATCAGTCCGAT
>JBJFHH010000232.1:0-1902 GCA_051893475.1 Bacillus sp. (in: firmicutes)
GTATATCTCGGCGATAATGGCAGCCACTCCACGCCCTCAGGTACAGCTTGTTTGGAAAGGACGGTTTGCCCGATTCCTGCCTTCAAGAAGGCGGCAATCATTTCATTATTATTCAGATGAATATGCATCGGCTTCAAATTCATTTCCTTCAAGTACATATCCGAATAAAATTGCGTTCCTGAATCCTCTTCCCGATTGAGCCAATAAGATGAATGAATATCGCCTGCTAAAACCAGTTCATCGACATATATGAGACTGCGTTTTAAGCCTTCCGTATTCACAAATTTCTCGATCAGCCCCCAATCAGCTTTGTTTTGCTTCAGTTGTGTGACAACCTCCTCAGAGTTCATCAATTGGATGGAGAAATCGATATCCGGAAAGTTTTTGAGAATAGTCGTCATCAAATTAGGGAGGTAATGAATCCCGCATGTGTTCGAGCAGGCGATTCGGCATTTCGTCCGGATAACCTCCTGGCTATTCAGCGTTTCCACCGTGTCTTCCCAGTTATCCAAAATTGTTAGCGCTCGTTTATAAAGAAATTCAGCATCTTTCGTTGGAATAATCTCATGTCTTCCTTTTCTCGTAAACAGGGTGACATTCAGTTTTTTCTCCAAATTCGATATTTGCGTTGAAATGGTTGGCTGTGAGAGAAAGAGGGTCTCTGCTGCCTTCGTAAAATTTTTGAGTTCATACACTGTCACAAATACTTTCAAATTTTGAAACATGAAGCCACACTCCATTTAATTATTGGATTTCTTAATAATTGATATTAAAAACATCAATTTTACAAATAGTATAGCCCGTCATAGAATGAAAGTACAAGAGAAGCAAAGCGCAAGCGCCCCGTTTAACGCCGTATGGACTGAGGATCTCTGGATGAGAGCTTCAAAGACGTTGTCGAAGTACAGTAGATGTTGGGGCATTGGAGCTATACATTATTCAAAGTGCGCATTCTATTCAAAAATCACAGGAGGAATCATCAATGAAAAACTTTCTTAAAATCATACCCATACCCATTTGCGGATTAATTTTAGCACTTGTTTCGTTAGGGAATCTCCTGAAAATCGATGGACTGCCAAAGTTCGGGAATGCAGTCGGGTTAATTGGAATAGCATTAATGTGCTTAGTGGTGTTTAAAGTCATTTTCACCTTCAAACATACACTTTCTCATCTGAATAATCATATCGTGGCTTCCGTTGCCCCGACATTTACGATGGCACTCATGGTTATTTGCACGTATTTTCTTGAATTTGAAGCGATTCAGCCATATCTGTCCTACATCTGGCTAGGTATTGTTTTCTTGCAATTTGTCTTAATGCTTTATTTTGCCTACTTTTTCTTGTTGTCGAAATCGGTCAAGATTCACCATGTTTATCCGAGTTGGTTTATTATTTTCGTAGGAATCGGCGTCATCTCGATTACATCAAGCAATTTTTATCCTGAATTCGGACGCTGGATTTTCTGGGTGGCATTATCTTTCTATTTGGTATTGCTGCCAATCATTCTATACCGTGTCGTTCATGTGAAGAATATGGAGGAATCCGCCCTGCCTTTAATCACCATCATTGCGGCGCCAGGATCACTTTGCTTAACAGGCTATTTGAATGCGTTTGACAATGAGAATATTTTGCTGGTCACCTTGCTAATCGTTTTATCTCAAGGACTTTACTTCGTTATCTTGACCAAGCTGCCAAAATTGCTGGCAATTGATTTTTATCCAAGCTATGCGGCATTCACCTTTCCGTTGGTGATTTCAGCGATGGCCATGACCACGACCGCCAACTTTTATAGCGAACTAGGCTACTCAGCTTCATTGCTGCATTGGGTCGCACTCGCAGAATCAATTCTAGCGTTCATGATTGTCTTTTATGTACTATTTAAATATATACATTACTTGCTGAA
>JBJFHH010000233.1:0-7622 GCA_051893475.1 Bacillus sp. (in: firmicutes)
CCGGCTGTAACCGTTCCTGTTGTAGAAAATGCCGGTCTTAACTTAGACAAACCTGCAACAGAAGTATCAGGACGGACCCCTTCGTCTACTGAGAACTGAATATTTTTTTCAATGATTTTGTAATCCTTGCCTACTGAACGAAGTGTTACATCGACTGGCACGATTTCATCTGCAAACTTGCCTGCTGCAATTGCTGCAGCTGCTTTTTGATGGCTGCGCACTGCAAATGCATCTTGCTCTTCACGGGAGATGCCGTACTTTTTCGCTACCTCTTCGGCTGTGTGACCCATACCCATATAATACTCAGGAGCCGTTTGAGCCAATTTAATATTCGGACGGACAACATGTCCCATCATCGGTACTAGACTCATAGATTCAACGCCGCCCGCAATGACTGTATCACTGTGGCCAAGCATGATTCGTTCTGCTCCATACGCGATTGTTTGCAGACCGCTTGAGCAATAACGGTTTACTGTCAGTGCCGGCACCGTGTGATGCAACCCTGCCAGCGCCCCGATATTACGCGCCACATTCAATCCTTGCTCCGCTTCCGGCATTGCGCAGCCGATAATTAAATCATCGATATTGCCCTCGTAGTTGCCGGCACGTCTTAAAGTCTCTTTCACTACTAAAGCTCCTAAATCATCAGGTCGAACGGTGCTTAGCGTACCTTTCTTCGCTTTCCCTACAGGCGTTCTGGCTCCCGCAACAATTACCGCTTCTCTCATGAACGTTCCCCCTTATCCTTTGTTAAAAATTAGTTACGCAACGGCTTTCCTTTCACAAGCATATGCTGCATTCTTGCCTGTGTTTTCGGATGCTGTATTAAACTGATAAACGCTTGTTTTTCAAGCTCCAATAAATAGTCTTCATCCACTTCTGTTCCAAATGGCAAGTTACCGCCTGCAATAACATAAGCTAGTTTCTCAGCAATGAACATGTCATGCTCTGAAATAAAGCCTGACAGTTGCATATTTTGCGCTCCTAATAATAGAGCGGCATAGCCCGTTTCTCCGACAATCGGGATTTTCTTGCGTACCGGCGGTTTATATCCGGCTTCAGCTAATGCCAGCACAGCTTGTTTCGCATCATAAAGCTGGTGATCGCTATTAACGCTGACACTATCCGCTTTATTCAGGAAGTTGCTTTCGCGCGCCTCATCACCTGAAGTAGATACTTTCGCCATGGCAATCGTTTCAAATACTTTATTCGCTACATTCTGCAAATCAAACGGAACACCGTTCGGTAAATTTTCCAAATGCTTGATATACAGCTCTTTATTGCCGCCTCCGCCCGGAATCAGACCGACACCAACTTCAACCAGACCCATGTATGTTTCCATTGATGCCTGGATATGAGCAGCTGGCAAACATACTTCCGATCCGCCGCCAAGCGTCATGCCGAATGGCGCTGCGACAACCGGTTTGGCACTGTACTTAATTTTCATCATCGCTTGCTGGAATTGACGGATAACCATATCAATTTCAAAAATATTGTCATCCTGCACTTCCATAAGCATCATTGCCAAGTTAGCGCCGACACAGAAGTTTTTGCCTTGGTTTCCGATTACAAGGCCTTTATAGTTTTTCTCTACTTCATCAATTGAGTAATTAATCATTTGGATAATATCCATACCGATTGCATTGTTCGGAGAAGTAAATTCCAATAAAGCAACACCGTCTCCTAAATCTATTAAACTAGCTCCGGAATTTTTCTTGATGACGCCATTTTTCTTTTTCAGCTGTTTTAGATTAATCACCTTTGGATTTTCCTGCAGCAGCTTATATTCGCCGTTATTATAGTAATAAAGGTCGCCGTTTTCTTCTTTGTAGAAAGAAGTTGCGCCGTTAGCGATCATTTGATCAATCCACGCAGGTACCGTTTTTCCTTCTGCCTTCATTTTCCCGACAGACTTCTCTAGGCCTATGCTATCCCAAGTTTCAAATGGACCTTGCTGCCAGCCGAAGCCCCATTTCATCGCCTTATCAATTGCCACAATGTCATCAGCAATCGTCCCAAGCAACTCTGCTGAATAAAGAAGTGTCGGAACAGTGATATTCCAAAGCAATTCTCCCGCACGGTCTCCGCTGTATAGCAGCGCTTTCAATTTGTTCGCAAGACCCTTTTGTTGCTTGCTCAACTCAACTGAAGCAGCCTTCAGTTTTTTGCGCGCTTCATATTCCATCGTCTCCGGATTTAATTCTAAAATTTCTTTTCCTTGCTTCAGGAAGAAGCCTTGACCTGATTTAGAACCGTACCAGCCTTTTTGAAGCATTGATATCATAAAACCTGGCACTTCGAAAACAGTCTTTTCTTCCCCTTCAACTTGGTCATATACATTTTTCGCTACATGAGCAAACGTATCCAAACCTACTACATCCAATGTGCGGAATGTAGCGCTGCTCGGGCGGCCGATTAACGGCCCTGTAACAGAATCTACTTCACCGACACTATATCCGCCTTTTAGCATTTCCTGCACGGTAACCAGTAATCCATAAGTACCGATTCGGTTAGCAATGAAATTCGGTGTATCCTTCGCTTCGACTACTCCTTTTCCAAGAACATCTTCGCCGAATGTTTTCATGAAAGAAAGTACTGCCGGGTCAGTATTCTTCGTCGGAATAATTTCAAGCAATTTCAAATAACGAGGCGGGTTAAAGAAATGTGTGCCAAGGAAATGCTTTTGGAAATCTTCCGAACGCCCTTCAGCCATTGCCTCTACTGAAATGCCGGACGTATTCGAGCTGACAATGCTGCCCGGCTTTCTGTATTGATCAACTTGCGAGAAAATTTGCTTCTTAATATCAAGATTTTCGACAACTACCTCTATAATCCAATCGACCTCTGCCAAACGCTTCATATCATCTTCAAAATTGCCGGCCTCCAACAGAGCCAAATTTTGTTTTGATGTAAGCGGCGCAGGTTTGTGCTTCAATAATTTTTGTATATTCACTTGACTGATTCGATTTCTCACCGCTTTATCTTCCAATGAAAGGCCCTTTTTCAGCTCTTCCTCCGTTAACTCGCGCGGAACGATATCTAATAGCAATGTAGGAATACCGACATTGGCTAAATGAGCAGCTATTCCAGCTCCCATGACTCCTGATCCCAATACAGCAGCCTTCTGAATATTTCGTACCAAATTATTGTCCCCCTTCACTCGGTTCTTGAATGAATACTCATTCATTTTTTGGTCAAAAAAATTTAAGCAAATCCTTTATATGTATAATATAAAATAATTTGGAAAATTAAGCAATAAATAAAAATACAAATTCAAAAATATGCTTTTCGAATAATAAAGGTCGAATCAGCTAAACTGATCCGACCTCTGTCATTAACGTTATTTTTCTGTTGAAAACATATATTTCTTATAATGGTAGCCGATGCTGAATATAAGACCCATGCCGAGCATATTACCGAGCAGCGAGCTTCCCCCATAGCTTATAAACGGAAGGGGAATACCGGTAATCGGAACTACACCGATGGTCATTCCGACATTTTGGAATACATGGAAGGTAATCATACTGATCACCCCAACGCAAATATATGTGTAAAACTGATTTTTTGTATCCATAGCGAGCTTCATAATATGGTAAATTAACACGAAGAATAAACTCAGAACAATGCTTGTTCCGATAAAGCCATATTCCTCACCAATGACGCTGAATATGAAGTCGGTTTGACTTTCAGGCAAGTATACTTCCCTATTGCCAGTTCCTTTTCCGGCTGTTTCCCCCGACCCGATTGCCAGCAATGAACGGGTCAAATGATAACCGGTCGTACTTTCATAGTTATATGGATCGAGCCAAGAATAAATCCGGCCAAGCTGATATTCTTTTACCCCAAGATACTTCTCGATGAATTCCGGAAATTTCATAACCAGCACTAAAATTAAAGCGCCGATTGTCGCTCCGCCTCCGAATATCGGCAGCAGCAGCTTCCAAGTGATTCCCGAAACAAAAATCATACCAGTCAATATTGCCAACATAACAATTGATGTTCCCAAGTCAGGCTGCATCATAACAAAAAGCAGCGGAAGAGCTGTCACCAAACCAAGCTTGATAAGCAGCCAAAAATCACTATTCACTGTTTTCACAACATGCTTAGCATGATGGGTAACAATGACATTTGCCAAGGCGACAATCAGAAAAATCTTCATAAATTCCGAAGGCTGTAATGAAAAACCAGGAAGTCTGTACCAACTCTTAGCACCATTAATAACCGGCGCCAAGCTACTTGGAGCAACCACCAAAAAGGCTAACAAGGCGATTCCAAAACCATATGCATACCAAGATATACGTCTGATCTGATCGGAATCCAATGTGATTACCGCTAATATAATGCCTATTCCGGCAACATAAAAAACCATTTGTTTCAACAAGAAATTCTCTGAGTACTGTCCTGATGCTTGCGCACTGTATATTGCTATGAAGCTACAGACGGCAAGAAGAGTCAAGATCAGCACTAAAGTATAGTCTATTCTGGATGTTTTTAATTTAATTCTTTGCACTGCAAAATCTCCTTATTGAATTGATAAGGAATTAATTGATTTCCTTTTGCATATAGTCTTATTTAATTATACTGCACACATTTAAAATCACAACTGAGAAAGCCTAGATGGTTTTATTTTCTTTCAAAGGACATTAATTTTAAAACTATTACTCATTCACCTTTTCATGTCATAATGAAAGAAAAATGAGAAGAAGGGGAAAGTGATGGCTCGAAAGAAAAAAATTGATCATCAAGAATTGATGATTGAAACCGAGAAGCTACTTTTGGAAACCGGCTATGATAGTTTTCATTTTCGTTTGCTTGCCGAACGCTTAGGTGTTGGACGAAGCACGCTTTACGAATACTATGCCAACAAAGACGATCTTATTACAGCTTACGTTCATTCGTTTGCCTATGAACGAGTTGAAGAAAGCAAGCTAGTCTTAGAAATTGATGATTTACAGGAGCAGCTGAGAGCATTTCTCCGCATCTTTTTGAAATATAATCATATCCAGCAAATTGTGACGATGATTACACAGATGGAAGGCCAGAACAAGCCCGAGAATGAAGAAAATGTCATTCATATCAAAAAGCTTATTAAAGACATTAATGCTGTGAGCCTGCAAATCATTCAAAAAGGGAAACGTGAAGGGAAAATCCGTCACGAGTTGGACGATATGTTCATATCTTATATGATGTTCCACCTCATCCAAATTCCAAACTTCCGCCAGCAATCAGACGAAGAGCGCCTCGAGCAATTTGTCGACTTTTTATTGAATGGTGTCAGTACTTAGTATTTGACGCCATTCTAATCCGCATGTAATAATTCATCCAAGTTGCCAAATAAATCAAAAATACACTTTGAGGTTGGCACTATTTTTCATAACATTTCCGACACTAATGTCGGAAAAATCATCATCCATTAAAAAAGGGAAATGACTTCTTTTCCCAAAATCGACACAAGTGTCAAAAAAGGAGGGGTTCATTATGTTTCAGTTTATCGCTCAATTATTCAGTTTCAAAAAGGGAGTAGTCATTACATTATCCTTCTGGATCGCAGTAACTATTGCCTTATCTGTGTTAGTTCCTTCTTCGCAAGACGAAAAATCCGCCAAAGAAGGAAGCGGACTCCCGGAATCATCCTTATATGAACAAGCTCAAGCCATCATCGATAAGAATTTTTCCAGCGATGAAGGAACACCGGCGATCCTTGTGTTCACATCAGAAAATGAGCTGACAAATGAAGAATTGGCAAGTATTTCAGCAGCAAGCAAGTCTATCTCAGATGCCAACATTGATCACGTTCAAGAGATTTTGCCACTTAATCAGTTGCCTCCGCAAGTAATTCAGTCATTCGTCTCCGATGATGGCACGAGCATAGCATTGCCGATTATGATTGCGCCGGATATTGAATCCAAGGAAATCGCAAACGCTTTAGACAATATTAAAGAACAAACCGCAAATACAGTCGCGGATTCCCTTGTCTACAAAATGACGGGACCTGCCGCAATCGCTTCTGATTCTGTTAAACTTTTCGAACAAGCAGACGTCGTCCTGATTATTGCAACTGTCGCCTTAATTTTAGTACTGCTAATTGTTATTTACCGTTCGCCTTTGTTGGCGATTATTCCGCTTTTAGCTTGCGGAATTGTCTATTTAGTTGTTGATCGCGTGCTTGGCTTGGCAGGTCAAGCCGGACTTTTTTTAGATGGCCAAACATTATCCATCATGGCAATCCTTCTGTTTGCAGCGATAACCGACTATTCCTTGTTTGTTTTCTCACGCTTCCGTGAAGAGTTAAAAACCGGACAAAATAAATATGTAAGCATGAAAAATGCCATGTCTAAAGTCGGAGAACCGATTTTCTTCAGCGGTGCAACAATCATCGTTTCCGTACTGATGTTATTTTTCGCATCTGACGCGGCCTATCGTAATTTCGCTCCTGTATTTGCGATTGCCGTTTTCATTATCGCAATCGGCGGTTTGACATTAGTCCCTGCTTTATTCACTCTTTTCGGCAAAGCGGCATTCTGGCCTTTTATACCAAAACCGGGAGATGCAGAAAAAGGCAGTTCCATGTTGTGGGGTAAGCTTGGAAAGTTCGTCACTGCCTATCCGAGAGTCATCATCGCTGCCGTAACGATTATTATGGTCGGTTTTTCAATAAATGTCGCCAACATTCAATATTCATTCAACATTCTCAAGTCCTTTCCTGAAGATATGGAGTCCCGTGAAGGCTTCGAAATTTTGGAGAATAAGTATTCACCTGGTAGCTTAGCGCCGACTACTGTCTTGCTTTCATCCGAATCAGAATTAAAAAATGAAAGTATGGCAGCTTTAATTTCCGAACTGGAAAAACAAACGGGCATCGAGAGTATTTCACCAACTGCTGACGTGATTCTGCAAAATAGTTCGAGCATTCTTTCAGAAGACGGAAAAGCCGCTCAGCTGCAGATGACTTTAACGGAAGACCCATACTCGCTTGAAGCAATCGAAACCATCCAACGGCTGCAGGATGATAGCGATGAAATTTTACAGGCTTCTGGTGTCGAAAATGAACTCTCACTCTTTTTCTCTGGCGAAACGGCTTTGCAAGCTGACCTGCAGAGAGCCAATGATCGCGACACACTGTTAGTCGTAATTCTCGTAACCGTGTTTATTACCATTATGCTTGGCTTGCTGACACGTTCAGTTGTAGCGCCTTTATATATGATGGGAACAATTCTGTTATCTTTTTTCTCTGCTTTGGGATTAGGAATGCTGATTCTTGGAGGATTTTTCGATATTGATGCAATGAGTTCACGGATTCCTTTGTACACATTTGTATTTCTTGTTGCACTAGGCGTCGACTACAACATCATGCTCGTGTCCCGTATTAAAGAAGAAATCGGGCATTTCTCCATAAAAGAAGCGGTCGAAAGAGGGGTATCCTTTACCGGAGGCGTCATCTCATCTGCCGGTCTGATTTTAGCTGCCACATTCGCTGTTTTGACAACGCAGCCGATTATGGAACTGTTCATTTTCGGATTCATTGTCGCGCTCGGTGTCATGATTGATACATTTATCGTCCGCAGCATGCTCGTTCCAGCCATTATCGTTGTCTTAGGCAAATGGAGCTTCTGGCCTTTGAA
>JBJFHH010000233.1:7722-15182 GCA_051893475.1 Bacillus sp. (in: firmicutes)
GCATTCAACTCACTCATGCGTTCTTCCAGTTCTCCAAGTGGAATCGAAATCGCACCCGGAATTGAATGAAAGGCAAATTCAGCACTTTCACGTACATCGACAATCACTACATTTTCATTAGCGTTGATTTTCTTCTGCAAATCATCATTACTTATAACATGCGGGTGTTTTTTCTCTGCTTCTTCAGCTTGAGACGATTTTCTTACATAGTGCTTTAAAACAACGCCTTCTTCGATTGTGCCAATATATTGATGGCCAACTCGATCAGACCAGGCTTTCAAATCTGCTGTTGAGCCTTTATCTGTTGCTTGAATTTCTAAAACTTGCCCCGCTTCTAACGTCTCGATTGTTTTCTTCGTTCGTACAATCGGCATCGGACACGCTAACCCTTTTGCATCCAATGTCATATTTGCTTTAATCGTCATAATTTCCTCCCCAAAAAAATTATTTTACTTCGCCTTCCCAAGCCAACATGCCGCCTATCATATTTGTTACGTTAAAACCTTGCCCTGTCAAAAATTGAGTTGCCTGACCGCTTCTACCGCCGGAACGGCACACCATAATATACTCTTTCGATTTATCCAGCTCATTCATACGGAATTCCAGCAATCCAAGCGGAATATTGATTACTCCCGGAATATGGCCTTCAGCGACTTCATGCGTTTCTCTAACATCGATCATATTGACATCTTCACCGGCATTTAATAATTGTTCCAATTCTTTAGTGCTGATTTCTTTCATGATTTTTAACTCTCCTTAATTTTTAGATAAATAAATTGACATGTCCTTCTTCTGCATCTGCCAGATAAGCGGCAACTCCAGCATATTCAATACCGTCAAGCAGTTCTTCCTTCGCAAGTCCCAATAAATCCATCGTCATCGTACAAGCAACGAGCTTCACTTCTTGCTCTTGTGCCATTTCAACCAGTTGTTGAACAGTGAGCGCATTATGCTTTTTCATAATGTCTTTAATCATTTTTGGACCAAATCCTGCAAAATTCATTTTCGAAAGCCCCATGTTTTCGGAACCCCTCGGCATCATTTTCGCAAACATCTTCTCCATAAAACTTTTATTTACTTCAACGGGTTCGTCTTTACGCAGTGCATTTAAACCCCAGAAGGTATGAAAAATGGTAACCTCATGATCGTATGCTGCTGCCCCATTGGCAATAATGTAAGCAGCCATCGCCTTATCATAATCTCCGCTAAATAATACAATTGTAGTTCTTTTTCTCTCCGACATTTGAATCCCCCTGTTTATGTTTTCAAACCATTACCCCTATAGGTATAATAAAGTGTAAAAATAAAAGAGCCTGCACTCTTTTATTATCTGCTTTTCACCAACAAATTCACAGCTTCCTTCACTAGCTGTTCTGCATCCTCGCCTTTTTCATTGGCATTTTGCACACATTCCACTAGATTGGAGCTGACGACAACACCAATTGTACGGTCAATGGCCGCACGTGTGGCCGATAACTGTGTAATAACTTCCTTGCAGTCTTTGTTTTCTTCCATCATTCGCAAAATGCCTCTTAGCTGACCTTCAATACGTTTTACTCTGTTTTTCATTTGGTCAGTGTATTCCATCTATTCATCCGCCTTTCTCTGAATTACATAACAGAATATGATATGACATGAATCCCTTTTTTCCTTAACATTCTTACGCCTATATTTTTCTCAAGCTCATCATGGACTATGAGGTGAACTTTATCTTTCGGTATTTCTTCATGGTATCGTTCAATATAGGCAACCGGGATATTTATGCTGCCTTGCAACGGATTTTTATCCGCAATATTATAGTCTCTAATATCTACAATGACTTCCTGCACTTCTTCCACTTTGCCCTCGTACGGTACATTTTTGACTGGCAAGTACCTTCTGCTGAGCAGGAAGATCAATACAATAGCAAGTGCAATTATAACAAACATTATTGTATCAACTCCGAAGTTGTTTTAAAATATACTCTGATATTATACCCTAATAGGTATATAGTCAACAGAAAAGAACTGAATTTTTTCAGATAGAAAAAAGCTTTCCCAAAAGCAATTACTTTTAAGAAAGCTTTTCTGCTATACAGTCTTCAATTCTAATCTTCTCGCTAGTATGGATAGTAAATAATTCACCACAAAATACATAAATGCAACCATCATAAAGATTGGAATAATGTATTGTTGCGATTGGGCATTAATGACTTGCGCATGGTGCATTAATTCCGGCAAGGCAATGACAACACATAATGATGTATCTTTCAGCAACGCTATGAACTGACTGACAATTGGCGGCACCATTCGGCGCAGCGCTTGTGGAAGAACAATATAAGAGAGCGTCTGCACATAGGTCAATCCGGATGAACGGCCGGCCTCTATTTGTCCTTTTGGTATAGAATTCAAGCCGCTTCGAATAATTTCCGATAGCATCGCCGATTCAAAAACCGTCAATGCCGTCACAGCCGAAGCGGTAATGCTGAGCTTCACCCCAACTTCCGGCAATGCGAAATATGTAAAGAAAATGATTAGCAGCAACGGAAGATTTCTTGTAATTTCAACTACTGCCGCTAACAGCCTAGACAGTATACGAATGTTGGCATATCGCAAAATACCGATTGCCCCTCCGATGAGAAAGCTGAGAATAATCGATAAAAATGCAACCTTTAAAGTGACAGCGAATCCCTCCAGCAAAAAGCTGAGATGCTCTGCGCTGTATGCTCCCATAAAATCCAATTTACTCTACCTCCCTTTAGTTACTCTTCGCCAAGCGTTTTTCCAACGTATTGACACCATAGCTTAAAGGAAGAGTAATTATTAAATAGAATACAGCCACAAAAATATACACATCAAAAACGATGAATGTTCTTGAAGAAATCAAATCCCCTTGATACATCAATTCCGATACAGCTAATACACTTAAAATCGATGAGTTTTTAACAAGATTGATAAACTGGTTTCCTAATGGCGGAACAACTATTTTGATCGCCTGTGGCAAAATGATGTATCTCATCGTTTGAATATACGTCAATCCAGATGAGCGAGCCGCTTCCGTTTGCCCTTTCGGCACCGACAAAATACCGGCTCTGATGGCTTCTGCAATAAAGGCCGACGTATAAATAATTAATGCGATTGTACCCGCATACACACCATCTAATCTGATACCGATGGAAGGCAAACCGACGAACAGGAAAAAAGCAATAATCAACAATGGAATATTTCTGATGAATTCCACATAAACCGTTCCAATCCAATTCAGCGGCTTGATTGGCGCGATCCGGAACACAGCTAAAATCGTGCCTAAAATAAAGCTACCGACCAAAGCTGTAAAACTCACCAATAAAGTAACCTTGAATCCTTCCAAGTACATATCAATGTTTTCGGTCAATATCGAAAAATCCAGCAAAGTTCTCACTCCCTTAACATTTGATAAATTCTTTTCAAATTTGAATAGACGGGCAGTTGATTCCTCAACCTAAGGAGGAGAACTGCCCGTTTAACCTAAATCATTCGCTTATTCCATATCGCCAAACCATTTGTTATAAACTTCAGCATATGTGCCGTTTTCATGAATTTCCGCTAATACTCGGTTGATTTCATCCAAAAGCTCTGTTTGGCCTTTTTTAACGGCAATACCGTACGGTTCATCTGTAAAAGTTCCGCCGACCACTTCATAATCAGGATCTTCAACAGCCATACCGTAAAGAATTGAATTGTCTGTAGTCAACACATCACCTTGACCTGCTTTTAATGCTGTGAATGCTTCTGAGTAATTTTCAAATTCTAATACTTGAGCATCTGTCAACTCGCGAATATTATCCGCTGAAGTTGAGCCTTTGACCGCCAATACTTTTGTATCGCTTGTTATATCATCAATGCTTTGAATGGAACTGCCTTTTGGCACGAGCAATGATTGACCTGCTTCAAAATATACATCTGAGAAATCAACTTGCTCTTTACGTTCATCTGTAATGGTCATCGTTGCGATAATCGCATCAATTTCACCGTTTTGCAGCAATGGAATCCGTGTTTTGGAGGTTACCTCCTTGAATTCTACCGTTGCATCATCGCCTAAAATGCCTTTTGCGATTTCATTGGCGATATCAATATCGAAGCCTTCAATATCCCCTGTGCTTGGATTTTTCAATCCGAATAGACGCGTATCATTTTTAACCCCGAAAACCATTGTGTTCGATTCCTTAATTGAGTCCAATACATTTTCTCCGCTGCCACTGGAAGAATCATCATCACTTCCGCAAGCAGCTAGTAATACAATCGAGATGATGGCAACAAATAATAGTTTAAAAAGATGTTTCGGTTTCATAAAATCAACCTTCCCTTCTAATGATTTAAAATGCGGCCAAGGAATAACTTAGCTCTTTCTTCTTTTGGATTTGCGAAGAATTCGGCAGGTGTGGAATCCTCCAAGATTTTGCCTTGGTCGATAAAAATGACTCTGTCCGCCACTTCTTTCGCAAACCCCATCTCATGTGTCACAACGACCATTGTCATGCCTTCTTGAGCTAACTTCTTCATAACATCGAGCACCTCGCCGATCATTTCAGGGTCAAGAGCGGATGTCGGCTCATCAAATAGCATAATTTCCGGACTCATCGCCAGGCCTCTCGCAATAGCGACACGCTGTTGCTGACCGCCGGATAGTTGAGAGGGATAGGAATTTTCCTTATCAGGTATCCCGACCTTCTCCAAGTAATAACGCGCTGTTTTTACAGCTTCTTCATTTGATTTTTTTAATACTTTCAATGGTGCAAGCGTAATATTTTGCAGAACTGTTTTATGAGGGTAAAGATAGAAATGCTGAAAAACCATTCCGATATTTCTTCTGAGCTTATTAATGTCTGTTTTTTTATCATTGACAGTGACCCCATTAACTGCCAGCCTACCGTCCGATATTGTTTCTAGCTGATTGATGCAGCGCAGTAATGTGCTTTTGCCTGAACCTGAAGGACCAATAATGACAACCACCTCCCCTTTTTTAATGGAAAGGTTAATATCCTTTAACACATGAAAGTCATCAAAATGTTTGTTTACATGTTCAAATACAATCATTTTCCTCACTCCTAACAAACGTTCCTTATGTATTGCACAACTATTCGATTAACTGATATACGGAAAAACAGCCTATTAAAGCTGGTATACTAAAATAACCTTCCAAATCGTGCATTTTCGTAAGATTACAAGTATAGTTGTAGATGCAATTGAGTTTAAATATAGCGATATATAAAACTATCAAGAGCAAATCGGATAAAAATATGTACATGTATACTGTTTGCCCCCAATTGTCTTTGCATAAACCAATTGGTATATATATAAAATTGGAATAATTGATTATTTTATAAAAAGTTAGATAATGAATAGCCGTAATCACAAAATAAATAATCGGGGAATACTAGAAAATAATCTCTGGAAATGAAGACAAAAAAGAAAACTATGCCTTATAATAAAATAATGTTGGCAAGGATAACTTTTAACTTTCCACAAATCAAAAACTAATAAATACTAATAGGTAGGTGACAGCCATGTGTGGATTTGTCGGATGTATGCGTAATGATACCAACATTGATTTAAGAGATACTTGCCGTGATATGAACGCGGTCATTACGCATCGAGGCCCTGATGATGAAGGGTATTTTCATGATGAACACATTGACTTTGGCTTTAGAAGATTAAGCATTATCGGGGTAGAAACAGGTCACCAGCCTCTTTCCTACGAAAATGACCGATATTGGATTGTCTTTAATGGAGAAATATACAACTACATTGAGCTCCGTAATGAACTAATCGAGCAAGGTTATACATTTAAAACGGAAGCTGATACAGAGGTAATTATTGCCTTATACAGCGCAATTGGAGAAGAAGCTGTGAAAAAGCTTCGCGGTATGTTCGGTTTCCTAATTTGGGACAAGCAGGAAAAGCAACTGTTTGGCGCAAGAGATCCATTCGGCATCAAACCGTTTTTCTACGCTGAGCAAGATGACGTCACATACTTTGCTTCTGAGAAGAAAAGTATTCTTTTAGCGATGGAAGGAAGCAGCTTAGATAAAGAATCTCTGCAGCAATATTTAAGTTTCCAGTACGTTCCTGATCCAAAATCAATGACTGCTGAAATTGTGAAGCTGCTGCCGGGACATTGTTTCACGAAAAAGCTTAATGAGAAGATGAATATTCAATGCTATTGGAAACCGACTTTCAAACCAACGAATTTAACAGAATCTCAAGCAATCGAAGAAATTCGTAATGTATTGACGGATTCTGTCAACATTCATATGCGCAGTGATGTGCCGGTCGGTTCATTCCTGTCAGGTGGTATCGATTCTTCGATTATTGTGTCGCTTGCCAAAGAAGTGAACCCTAACCTTAAAACATTCTCTGTCGGTTTTGAGCGAGATGGCTTCAGTGAAATTGATGTGGCCAAAGAAACAGCTGCTGCACTTGATTTAGAAAACATCAGCTATGTGATTTCACCGGAAGAGTATATGAAAGAACTGCCAAAAATTATTTGGCATATGGATGACCCGCTTGCGGATCCTGCAGCGATTCCTTTATACTTCGTTGCCCGCGAAGCGAGAAAGCATGTGACGGTTGTCTTATCCGGTGAGGGCGCTGATGAATTATTCGGCGGCTATAATATTTATAGAGAGCCTCATTCATTGCGTATGTTTGATAAAGTTCCAAACCCGGTTAAATCGGCAATGCAAGTCATCAGCAAAATGTTGCCGGACGGCGTAAAAGGAAAAAGCTTCATTGAGCGCGGCGTTACGCCTTTAGAGAAGCGTTATATCGGAAATGCGAAGATTTTTGAGGAAAAAGAGAAGAAATTAATTCTAAAAAATCATCAAGCAAACTTGCACTATACAAATGTTACCGAGCCGATTTATGATTTAACAAAAGGCTTTGATGCGGTGACAAAAATGCAGCACTTGGATATTTACACTTGGCTGCGCGGAGACATTTTATTAAAGGCCGATAAAATGACGATGGCTAACTCATTAGAATTGCGTGTGCCGTTCCTTGATAAGGAAGTCTTCAATGTAGCTTCCAAACTGCATACAAACCAAAAAATCGCTAATAACACGACAAAGTACATTCTTCGCCGCGCAGTGGAAGGCATTGTTCCTGACCATGTGCTGAACAGAAAGAAACTTGGTTTCCCTGTGCCTATTCGTCATTGGCTGAAAAACGAAATGCATGATTGGGCAATCAACATTATTAACGAAAGCCAAACAGACTACTTATTCGATAAGCAGCAAGTCTTGAAGCTTCTTCAAGACCATTGTGCTGATAAAGCGGACAACAGCCGTAAAATCTGGACAATTTTAGTCTTCATGATTTGGCACCAAATCTATCTTGAAGGTGTATATGACTTTCAAACAGAAATAATTGAACGAAACAAAATGCTTGTATAGCATTTCAAGCGCCTTTGGCTTCCTCAAGAGCCAAAGGCGCTTTTTTATC
>JBJFHH010000233.1:15282-19999 GCA_051893475.1 Bacillus sp. (in: firmicutes)
GTATAGCATTTCAAGCGCCTTTGGCTTCCTCAAGAGCCAAAGGCGCTTTTTTATCATTTAAGCTCTGTTAATCGGGAGTGTTGATTTCCGCTGTGGGCGGACGCGGGGCATGCGCCGAGTCATCGTTTAAAAGTCATCCTCATTCCCGTTATGAGAAAACAGAATCTCCTTCGTCACCCGATATTGACTTGGTGATAAGCCGATTTCTTTTTTAAATGTAGCGCTGAAATAATTCGGAGTATTGAAGCCTAAATCCATCGCGATTTGTTCAATTGCCTGATCTGTACGGCGCAGCAGCCAAATCGAACGTAAAATCCGTACAAGGGTCACATAGGAAACAAAACTATGCCCTGTTTCTTTTTTGAACATTCGGCTGAAATAAGCTGGACTGAAATTAACCATTGCTGCAACTTCATTCATGGAAATACTCTCCGTATAATGATCCTGAATATAATCGACGCTTTTTTGCACGGAAATATTTGTCGGAATTTCATCGAAATAGCGGAGCGATAATTGATGCTTGGCCACTGTTCTTCTTGCTACTTTGGCATTTTCATAGGACTCTTTAACATGAAGAACCTCGCGCGCAAGAGATCCCGCTCCTATATAGAGCTGAATGCCGTAGTCCTCCTTCAAAAATTGAATCGTCTGAAGGAGTGCCTCCTCACCTGCCTTCCAAAAAGATGGTGACACAATCTCAGAAGGAACTTTAAGCAATAAAGCCGCATGTTTATGAAACGGCACAAAGACAGCTTCACAACCAATAAGCGCCGTAGCCTTTTGAATAGCATTTTGTATAATGGAAGATGCCTCCCATCCCTCCTCCTTCTCACGATGCGGCTGACTAATCCAACCTTGCATAACACAAACTAAATTTGGAATCGTCATCGCAGGTAACTGTCGAGAAAGCTCTGTATTACTTGGATATTCTCCCTTCAATATCTTTCTCCAAAAAAGCTCCGCGTCGTATGACTGATTTGTCTTTACAGGCATTTGTGCAAGCCTTTTAAAATGGCGATGAAAAGTATTTCGTTTAACCGGTTTAATAAAAAAGGATGAAAGTTGCAGCTCTACCGCCAACGGAGCCGTTTTGATCATATGTTGCTCAAGCAGCGGAAAGATGATGATTCTGTTATATAATTTTTTCATTCTGCGAATTTTAACCCAGTCCAATAACGATTTGACTTCTATTAACACAATATCGTTTGAAGATAGCGATTTTTCTTCATTGACTATGAAGCTAGTAAAAAAGGATTGAGTCAGCCACTCTTGTATTTTCTGCTTTTCCTGAGCGTCTTCAATATGCAAATGAACATGAATCATCTAGACTGCCCCCTAAAAAGTCACTTTTCCGAATACTATATTCTTTATCTCATTATTAACAGTATTTTTCTGAGAAAATCCTTCATATTTCTGTTACACACGACAAAATTCTGTATTTTTACGACAAAATTTTGTAAGGTCTATTCCATTGTAATATAGTACAATCTTAAAAACAACCAACTTTACTATAACAGTTGTTTTAATAGTTAAGTTGATGTTTTTCATACAGATGGGGGATCTGATGAAAACACAGAACGACATCACACAAGGGGGTATTTTAAAATGGCAAATGCAGCACGTGCAATCAAAGCTGATGAAGAAGTTTCATCAGAAATCAATTACGAGGCATTCGTGAAAATGGAATCTTTCAATCAACTTGTCAAAAAGAAAAACCGATTCCTGTTCACTACAACGTTTTTATTTTTAGTTGCTTATTGTTTATTGCCACTTTTAGCATTTACTGATGCATTACAAATGAAAGCCGTCGGCAATATCACATGGGTTTGGATTTATTCATTATCGTTATTTTTAATGACCATCATTCTTTGTACGGTATATGTTAAACGTGCTCACAAATTCGATCAAGAAGCTGCGGCAGTCATTGCCGAGTATCAGCAACAGAAAGGCGGCAAACAATGAACTTCGTAACTATTGGCTTTTTCCTCGGCATCGTCGGTTTAACTTTGCTTATAACTTATATCGCGGCGAAGCGTACATCTTCAGCAAGCGATTTTTATACAGCTGGCGGCGGATTGACTGGCTGGCAAAATGGTTTGGCTATTGCCGGCGACTATCTATCAGCAGCGGCATTTCTTGGTGTATCCGGAGCGATTGCCCTAACAGGATTTGACGGCTTCTTCTTCTCGGTTGGATACGTTGTTGCCAACCTCGTACTTTTATACATTGTTGCAGAGCCTATGCGTAACTTAGGTAAGTATACACTGGCTGATATGCTGACTTCCCGTTTTAATGAGAAGCGAATTCGCGGGATTGCAGCGACTTCTACAATCACAATCGTGATTCTTTATATGATTGCCCAGCTTGTTGGAGCAGGAGCGTTAATTCAAATGCTGTTCGGCATTGATTATTGGGTAGCTGTTCTAATTGTTGGGATTATGATGACAACTTATGTATTGTTCGGCGGCATGACAGCGACTTCGTGGGTGCAAATCATTAAAGCTTGCTTACTTTTATTCGGAACAGCATTAATTTCTGTTCTTGTATTATGGAAATTCGATTTCAACATTATGAAAATGTTTGATACAGTTGCAACTCAAACCGATCAAGGTGAAGGTTTCCTGAATCCGGGCATTAAATATACAAGCTCCATTGATTCATTATCGATGATGATTGCGCTTGTACTAGGTACAGCAGGTCTTCCGCATATTCTCATGCGTTTCTTTACAGTAAAGGATGCAAAAACAGCGCGTAAATCGATTACATGGACAACATGGATTACAGCGATTTTCTTCTCACTAACGATTTTCCTTGGTTTCGGTGCTGCAGCATTCGTTGGTCAAGCAAGCATATTAGCTGCAAACCCGGGTGGCAACTTGGCTGCTCCGCTACTTGCAGAGTTTCTTGGCGGCAATGTGCTTCTGTCCTTTATTTCTGCCGTAGCATTTGCAACGATTTTAGCTGTTGTATCCGGCCTTGTATTAACAGGAGCTTCCGCGATTTCTCATGATATTTACGGTGAAATCATTAAAGACGGAAAACTGACTGTAAAACAGCAGCTAATGGCTGCCCGCATCGGCTCCATCTCGATTGCTGTTCTTTCAATCTTATTGGCGCTTGGCGCACAAACATTGAATGTATCATTCCTTGTATCATTCGCATTCTGTATCGGTGCATCAGCAAACTTGCCGGTTATTCTTTACACAATCTATTGGAAAAAATTCAATTCCAACGGCGCGATTATTGCAATGGCTACCGGGTTAATTTCATGTCTCATTCTTGGAGCAATCGGTCCGAATGTATGGCATCCTGAAGCAGGAAAAGCGATTTTCCAAGGAACACCGTTAATCAGCTTATCTAATCCGGCAATTATCAGTGTACCGCTTGGCTTCTTTGCAGGCTGGCTTGGAACAGTATTGACGCAAAATAAAGCAGCAACTGTTAAAAACGAAAAAATCTATAATGAAATTCGCGTTAAAGCAAATACAGGCATCTCGGTATCTGAAGTATCGCATTGATTCATACCGCACCGTACCTTAAAGGGTATGGTGCTTTTGTTCTTGAAAAGAAAAAATATTTAACTATTCAATTAATTGAGGTAATATAGTAAATATTGTCAGACACTAATTGAAGCAGGAGTTGTGAACATTGAGTTTATTAAGCTTGAAGCAAATAAAGAAACAAAACGGCAACACCTCCGTCTTTCCGTTATTTGATTTACATATTCAGCCCGGCACCGTTACGGCGATCCAATGCCATAACGAAACAGGCCATCAGCTCCTTGAAACGATTATTGGAAGAGAGCCTTTATCAAGCGGCAGCATCACTTTTTCAGGTGAGGTGATTCAATCCGGCGACAAAGATTTATTCCGGCAAATATCTGTCGTCTTTTTAAAGGATGCTTTGTATGAAAGACTCTCGCCTATCGAATACTTAAGTTTCTTTAAAAAGCTTTATGAAGTTGATACAAATATTGAAGAACTACTACATATGTTTCGACTGTACGATAAGAAACATTTACATATCAAAAGACTCTCTTTCTCTGAGAAAAAAAGACTACTTATTGCCCGGGCAATAGTCTTTCAGCCTCAGCTCCTCCTTTTAGAGGAAATTGATCAAAATATCGATATCGAAAGCAAAATCATTATTCAACAAGCTCTTTATGATACTGCCGCAAAAGGAACAGCCATTTTAATGACAACCAGCAATTTGGAAAGTGCGATTATGTTAGCACAATTCGCATACCGACTTACCGACCAAGGTTTGAAGCAACTAGAGACAGAAGAGCCGATTCAAGCAGATGAAACTACAGAGCACTTTCAGATGGAGGAAACTGCATCAAAAGAAGATTCAACTGAGCATAGTCAAATTCGCTTAAATAAAATTCCGGCCAAAGTAAATGACAAGCTTATTCTTTTTGATCCTTTGGAAATTGATTTCATCGAAAGCAATGACGGCATTTCACATTTACATGTTAAAGGTGAAATTTTTCCTTGCACCTTTACCTTGAATGAACTGGACGAGCGACTGCAGGCTTTCGGCTTTTTCCGCTGCCACCGTTCCTATATTGTCAACCTGCAAAAAGTCCGTGAAGTAATTACATGGACACGCAATAGCTATAGTCTAGTTTTAGACGACTTACCCAAAAGCTCTATTCCGCTTTCAAAAGGAAAATTAAACGAGCTAAAAGAAATAATCGGTCTGTAATCATCGATTA
>JBJFHH010000233.1:20099-21516 GCA_051893475.1 Bacillus sp. (in: firmicutes)
TCAAAAGGAAAATTAAACGAGCTAAAAGAAATAATCGGTCTGTAATCATCGATTAATGATGCTCCGTTCATCGAAAAAACAGCTCCATTCACTATAAAATAAACGCTTTTCATCGTGATTTTACTGCGACTCCTTTCATTCCCCTCTAAACTGAGGTCAAGAAATGAAATTGAAAAAGGAGCAAATAAAATGGAAAAAATAATTGAAGTGAACGGCCTCGTTAAATCATTTGAAAACAAAGTAGCATTGAAGAATGTCTCTTTCTCTATTAAAAAAGGAGAAACATTTGGACTTCTAGGTCCGAGCGGATCCGGCAAAACAACTACTATTAAAATCTTAACTTCTCAGCTTTTCCCAAGTGCCGGAGAAGTCAAGATTTTTAACGAACCATTAAATCAACAGACAGATTCCGCCTATAAAAGACGGTTCGGCATATTGACGGACAACAGCGGTCTTTATACGCGTCTCAGCATCCAAGATAATCTTCATCTCTATTGCCAACTTTATGAGGTTCCTACGAAAAGAATTGATGAAGTATTGCAGATTGTGAATCTTCAGGACAATCGCAAGAAAGTCATTTCCAAGCTTTCTAAAGGAATGAAACAGCGTGTTTTACTGGCCCGCGCCATTTTGCATAAACCGGATTTGCTCTTTCTCGATGAACCGACATCCGCGCTTGATCCAACAAATACGAAGCATATTCATGCCGGATTGAAACAATTGAACGACGAAGGCACAACGATTTTCTTAACGACTCATGACATGCTTGAAGCAGAATCGCTTTGTGACCGTGTCGCCTTTCTGCATGACGGCGAAATTCAGCTAGCTGATACACCCGAAAATGTCCGTCTTCGTTATGCCGAGCCTACGATTAAGTTGTTGCTAAAAGATAAGCGGACTATCATCGTTCCTAAAGACCATACAGGAGCAGAGAAAATTGAAAAATACTTAAGCACCGGCGAACTTTTAACGATTCATTCCAATGAACCTACACTTGGCGACATATTCGTACAATTAACAGGGAGGAATTTAGCATGACTTTTTCAATGAAACGAATTCAAGCAATTTTCATTAAAGATTATAAAGACTTACAAAGAAATGGCTATGTTTTATTTACTGCACTTCTGCCGCTATTCTTTGCTTTCTGGCTGAAAGGAGACGGCAATCCGGAGGCATCTGGTCTCATTTTCAATCTTGCGCTCGTCATGTCCGGCTGTTTCGTACAAGCTGCTTTAATTGCAGAGGAAAAAGAAAAAAATACATTGCGCGGTCTTTTGTTATCGCCGGCATCAACAATGGATATCTTAATTGGAAAAAGCGCCTTGTCATTTATCATTACTGCGCTTGTATTAATTGGCTGTATCTTGATCACCGACTTCTCAATTCAGAATGCAGGGATCTTTATTCTCGTGAATGT
>JBJFHH010000233.1:21616-31403 GCA_051893475.1 Bacillus sp. (in: firmicutes)
ATTGGCTTGCTTTCCCGTACAGTGATGGAATCCAGCCTGATCGGAACACCGGTCATGATTTTGTTTGGTATGGGCTCGTTAATTCCATATGCTTTCGATAATGAAATTTTGACTGAAATATTGATGTATTTGCCTAATTTTCATTATACGGATGTCCTCATTGAGCTTGCAGCCGGGAAGTCGTTCGGGGCAATTTCTGAAAGCATCATCATTCTTGCAGCTTGGTTCATCATTACTATTGCTGCGACGTTATTCGTTTATAGAAGAAGACAGTTTGATAAGTAGACAATGACAAACGGGAAGCGCTCAAGGCTCTTCCCGTTCGATTATGACCATATCTCCGTATTAATTAATGCTGGTGGGCGCTCGCCCTTTAATGCAGCTACAACATTTTCTGCTGCAAACATGCACATATCCGTTCTCGTTTGCAATGTAGCTGAGCCGATGTGCGGCAATGTTACGACATGCTCCATTTTCAATAACGGATTGTCTGCCGGAGTCGGTTCCTCTTCAAAGACATCCACACCTGCACCGGCAATTTCTTTATTTTGAAGGGCCGCAATCAACGCTGCTTCATCGACCGTTCTTCCTCTGGACCCGTTAATGAAAAAGGCTGTTTCTTTCATCATTTTGAATTCTTTTGCACCCATTAGCTTCTCCGTTTCAGGTGTTAGCGGCGTCATAAGGCAAACAAAATCTGACTTCTTCAACAATTCTTCCAAGTCGCAATAAGTCGCGCTATACAATTGTTCCGCTTTTTCATTGCGCGTTCGGTTATGATACAAAATATTCATATCAAAGCCCAGATGCGCTCTCTTAGCAATTGCTGTGCCGATACCGCCCATGCCGATAATGCCAAGTGTTTTATGATGGACATCGAGCCCAAAATGTCTTCTGCCGACCGGTCTCTTCCATTGTCCGCTCTTTACATAAGTATCCAGCTCGGTAAAGCGGCGTGCAGTTGCTATAATTAAACCGAACATTGTATCCGCCGTCGTCTCATTCAATACACCCGGAGTATTGGTCGCCATGACCCCTCGTCTCGATAAAGCCGGAATATCGAAATTATCATAACCGACTGAAATCGTTGCCGAAACCTTTAGAAGCGGCGCATGCTTCAGCAGTTCATCATCAATTTTCAGATCTGCGCCGATGATTCCGATTGCATCCTTCAGCTCATAGCAAAATGCATCATAATTCTCCTTCGTCACTTTATCAAACACAATCAAGTCACAATGCTCGCGCATATAGTGATCGACTTCTGCAGGTAGTTTCTTATAGCTCACTACTTTTTGTTTCATGAAAATAACCCTCCCTTTCACCCTATCTTGTCTCTATCATAGCAGAAAGAAAAGGGATTATTCACGCAAATTTAAACATATAAAAGCACTTACCCTTAGGAGGATAAGTGCCCTTAATAACGTGAAATATTTCACTATAACAATTATTGCAGGTTCAAGACTGTTACTTTTTCGCGAGTCATTGATTCGATACTTTTGCGGATACCTTGTGTTCCTGTTCCAGACGATTTCACCCCTACGAACGGGAAGTGATCCGGTCCGCGTTCAGTTCTTCCATTAATTTGAACAGAACCAGTTTCAAGCTGTTCTGCTAAAATAAACGCTTTGCTCGCATCTTTTGTGAAGATACTTGCTTGCAGACCAAATTCTGATTCGTTCGCTAAAGATACTGCTTCCTCATCAGATTTCACGCGAATGATTGGAAGTACTGGTCCGAATGGTTCTTCCCATGCAATACGCATATCAGGCGTTACATTGTCTAAAAGTGTTGGGTAAATTAAGTTTCCTTCACGTTTATTGCCTGTAATGACTGTTGCTTGTTTTTCAATCGCATCATCAATTAAACCTTGGACGAAATCAGCAGAACCGCTATCAATTAACGGTACAATTACGCTGTTGTCCTCAGGTGAACCGACTGTCAGTTTTTCGATTTTCGCCTTAAGTTTCTCAACAAGCTCATCCGCTACAGATTCGTGAACTAATACTCGTTTGATTGCTGTGCAGCGTTGACCAGAGTAAGAGAATGCACCAGCAACGATGTGATCAGCTGCATAATCCAATTCAGCATCTTCACGTACTAGAGCCGGATCTTTGCCGCCCAGTTCCATTACAAGCGGTATCATTTTTGTTTTCTCTGCGATGCGGTAGCCGTTATTAGAACCGCCTGTAAATGAAATCATATTAATGTCGCGGTGTTCAACAAGATAGTCGCCAATTACGGAACCGCGGCCTGTCACCAAGTTCAGAACACCTTTTGGCAGACCTGTTTTATGTAATGCTTCCACTAGCTTAATACCACTGATTGCACCTTGTGTCGCTGGTTTGAACAAAACAGCATTACCGGAAATTAATGCCGGCGCAATTTTAGAAGCTGATAAGTTAACCGGATAGTTAAACGGAGCAATCGCTAACACAACGCCAAGCGGCACACGGTGAACAATCGCCACTTTTTTGCGAGATCCGCCAACAAAGTTTTCGCCCATCATGCTTTCGCCATGCATGTGGTAAGCTTCCTCGATTGTATAGCGAATATAATCAGCTGTACGCTCTACTTCTTTTAAAGCATCATTGTGAGCTTTACCTACCTCTTTCATAATCACTTCGGCAATTTCTTCTTTGGCAGCCAATAAGTGGTCAATCCAGCGATATAAATATTCGCCTCTTTCACGAACTGTTAAAGCAGCCCATTCTTTTTGAGCTTTTTTAGCTCCTGCAACCGCTTCGTCAATTTCTTCTTTCGAAATTGCTTGAACGACACCAACTGCATCATTCATATAAGGAGAAGGAATACTGATTGTATCGCCAGAAGCACTTTTGCGCCACTCTCCATTTATGTAATAATCATAAACTTGACTCATATTAAGTATCCTCCACAGTAATTAATCTTTCTGTTATTGTTTATATTTTGCCACGAACATTTCCTAAATATTAACGTGCAAGTAAAAAACAACAGAATATTAAGATTCAGTAAAAAAATCCTTTATCTAGCCTAGTTTACCAAAGAAAACCGACCTTTAACGTTGGAAATGTTTAACTGTGATTAATTAAGCAAGGATAACCGGCCACTTATTAAAAAAAAGACCATTGAACGGTTTACTTTTTCAATAGTCTTATACAATATTAATTATTAATATATTTCTCAAATACAAATCCGAAGTCTTTCAGATGATATTTTTCATGCGAAGCTGATAGCCATTCAAAACCGAATTCCGTCAGCTCCTTATATGTGCTCACCATCGCATTTTCATTTGTTTTAGCGTTTTGCAGAACAACTGCTGCTTTATCAAGGCTAGCAGTCGCCGCATTTAGCATATACTCATTTTCATAAGTGATTTCAGAAATGCGAATCAATGACTTATAAAGGTCCTTCAATTGCTCGATTTGATCTTTTTTTACATCAATATCAAATACTGCATTACCGATTTTGAATTTAATCTCTACGTCAATGTCGAGTCTCCCTGCTGTTTCCAATACAACATCAGAAATTTTATTTTGTGCATATGTATATCTCTTCAACACACGTTTTGAGGATACAGCATTTGCACCGTCTACATGGATAACAGCGTAATTAGTGAAGCAATATTCATCTGCTTTCGTTTTAATCAGAAAATAGATTTTCTCATTGTCTTCATTCATTAAATAATCGTCTGCGTCTGTTTTGTCGTAATCTTGCGGAGCAATAATTTTACCAACATCACTTAAACCTAATGCGTCTGAAGCTATTTTTTTAAACATAGAAACACTCCTTCGATATTGATATATTTATTTTAAAATAAGTTATTACTAGATAAAAGTATTTAAAAAAAATGGAGTGAACACATTGATTTATTTATTAGTCGGAATTGCCGGCTCATTAGGGGCAACGTTGCGCTATACATTGAGCTTGCTTCTATTTCATGAAACCGCTTTTCCCCTTGCAACTTTATGTATCAATTTAATCGGATGCTTTCTTTTAAGTTATTTAACGGCCGGATTGTTTAAAAAATCCAGCATTCCGTCCAATATAAAAACCGCAGTCGGAACAGGCTTCATCGGCTCTTTTACCACCTTTTCAGCTTTCAGTGTTGAAACAATCTCCTTGTTTACAAACGAGGAATTTGGTCTTGGCATTCTGTACATAGCCGTTAGTTTAATCGGTGGACTTCTTATGACTTCCTTAGGATTACAGCTGCAGAAAAGGAGACTGACTTCATGATAATTTATGTTGCATTGGGCGGATTTTTTGGTGCCATCAGCCGATTTACCATTAGCCGCAAGCTTTCTGATCATAGTGCATTCCCACTCGGCACACTGACCGTCAACTTAATCGGCTCTTTGTCGCTTGGGTTCATAATCGGATTGGAGCTTCCATCCAATATTGCCCTTTTATTAGGAACTGGATTCTTAGGCGCCTTCACAACCTTTTCAACGCTTTCTTTAGAAATGGTCAACATGATCCAAAACGGACAAAAAAAGCAATGGATGCTGTATGTTCTTGTTACATATGGAGGAGGTTTATTGCTGGCGTATATCGGTTTTTTATCAGGAACGTTGATGTAAATCCCATTCTTATTAACTAGAGCAATTTTTTTAAAAATTTTTCATGAAAGATGGTTATTTAACTGTTAAACGGGTATATATAAGTGTGGCGGGGAAGAGAAACATCTCGCCATATGAACCACGGTGGTCGGTTGCTTAAAGTTTATGAGTTGAAAAAGCCAGCAAATTCCTATACTCCATAGATTCGCTGCTTTTGACTAAACTTAACCAATATCACAGCTGCCAGACAAAGCGAATGTATCTTATATACGCGGCGTCATAAAACACTGCTTCCATTCTAGTGAAGTTGTTTTTCAGAAACGGAATGCAAACGTAACAAGAAAAGTTAACGAGCTTCCATTTTATTAACAAAAAGAGTAGTTGCAAAAAGGAATGAAAGCAATGTTAAAATGCTTCCATTAGTTACGTGACATACTTGTTGTTATGGTAAATGAAAGTGAAACAAAACAAACCGTGCTTCCATTACCCAGAAGTAAAAAAGCAGTTAAAGTTAGCATGTGTGCGTTATGCGAAGCTTCCACTTCAGTAAAACAATGTTATGCTAAAGGAAAGCAATCACTCAAACGATGAAGCATTATTTAGAGTAACATTATGCCGAACAGGAAAATGAAACCCAATTCGTTTTCGTGAATATAACATAAATAGTTACGACAAATTGAAAGTTTGAGCGATTAGAGGTTCCAATCTTAAAAAGCACCTCCCTTTTCGACAGCGGAAAAGGAAAAGCAGCCAACCACCACATAATAATTTCACTTATATTCTTATCAATTACTAAAAACAGCCCTGACAAAACCGATTGTCAGGGCTTTATTTTTACTCCAAATTTATGATAACAATCTGCAACCTTTTACTTTTGCAATCGTATTACTAATAACGTTATAATAGCAGTCAAACTTCATATCTGAATGAATTTTCTATAAATAAAAGACGAAGGAATGGGAAAATATTATGTTAAAGAAAATTATTAAATCCCTATTAGGCAGCAGCAGTCACGGCCACAAACATAGAAGATACTCTTCAAGCAGCAGCAGACGCCGCTATTCACGCAAGCATGACTATTACGGTCATAAGCATTATAAAAAGGGCTATAAAAGAAGTTTTAGCTCACGAAGCTTTTTTAGCAGCTAAGCAGAAACACGATGTTGCACTACTTTCAAGAGAAGAAACTGCACACTGTATTCGAAGAGTATATTGAAAAAGAGACGCTATATCATTTCTCAGACATTCTTGGAATGGGGTCCTACGGAGTTGCCTATTTGCTGATTCATAAACAAACAAAGCAAAAGGTCGTTATGAAACGGTTAAGGGCAAAGCACCGAAAAAACATCAAAACTAGAAGCAAATTCAGACAAGAAATAGCCATGTTAAAATTACTGGACGAACCAAGTATTCCTGCACTCCTTCATGAAGGGGAGCTGAGTAATATCCCCTTTTTTATAATGGAACATGTCGATGGCTACACCTTTCAGCAATTGATTTTTGAAGAGAGCGTGCAATTTACTGAAATGGAATGCTTGCAAATCGCGAAGCAGCTATTTGAAATTGTTTTATCTCTTCACAGCAAAAGCATTGTCCACCGCGATTTAAGAATCCCGAATATTTTAATTCAAAATGGACAACTAAAACTGATTGATTTTGGATTATCGGCTTATATAAAAGAAAATATTGATATCCAAACCATCAAAAACCCCAAAAAAGCAGAGAATCATATAAGCGACTTATATTATATTGGTCACTTCCTTCTGTTTTTGCTCTATTCAAACTATGAGCCATCAACTAAAAAAGAACGAAGCTGGCAGGAAGAACTGCAAATTTCAGTTGAACTTAAACGTTTCATTGAACGCCTCCTGCTGATCAGACCAGGATTTTCAAACGCTAAAGAAGCGTATGAGGATTTGGTAAAAATGATAAAAAGCGAACAGAAAAACCCGTAATAATGGATTTGTTGTCCGCTTTTATCATGTTCAGTTTTTTAACTGCGCAAGCCGCTCATAAACATCCGTCAAATTGTTGCAGCCCATTTTTAAAACTTTATCAATATAAATAGACCAAAGCTTTGCCGTCACTCTGGCATCCTCAAGCGCATGGTGACGATCCACAATCGGTATCTGATAATGCTCGCAAAATTCCTCCAACCGTACAATTTTCAAATCAGGATCGGCTATACGATACAGAAAGGATGTATCAAGTATTCGATGTTTTAACGGTGTACGAAAAAGCTGCCAACTGGCATGCTGCAAGAAATTCTTTTCATGACTGGAATGATGAGCAACCAGTGTGCTGTTACGAGCAAATTGAAAAAAATCCACAAGGACTTCTGATAATGGAGGCGCATCTTTCACCTGCTCATTTGTAATGGCCGTCAACTTCGTAATTTCTTCAGAAATCACATTTTGGCACTTGATCAACGAATAAAATGTCTGCTCCTCCTGAATATCGCCGCCGCATATTTTAACCGCACCAATCGAGATGATTTCGTCGCCTTTGTCCGGATAAAACCCGGTTGTTTCAATATCCAAAACAATGAAATCAAGCTCTTTTAAAGGAACTTTTAAAACATCTTCCTGGCGAAGTTCTCTTTGAATTTGCCTTAAATAAGCCATCTGATGGGCACTTTGAATATTTGGACCGCCACGCAGATTACTGCTCGTCAGCCTTGTTTGAATCCCTTTTATAAAATGAACAAATGGTTCAAATGCCATATTAAACACCCTTTTTTAACAGGTTTATTACAAAGGAATGCAGATTTTCTCCATCCTTTAAAATTCGTTTAATCTCTTTCTTTTGTTCCCGATTCAGTTCACTTACATGCAAAAAGTGGGTATCTTCATACTCTTTTGCTCGAGCCAGCGACATCCTGTATTGCAGTAACCTCTGAAAATTCAAAGAGGCAGTCGCCAATATTTTTTTATAAGGCGGCATTAACAACAATTTCTTCAAGCGTTCTTCGGTAGAAGTCTCCGCTACCCTTTCCTTGATTGATAAAATCCGAATCGCATTAACATATGGTATAAAGGCTGAATATTTCAAGTCAATCGCTCCGCTATGCTCCCCGGTTTTACTGACAAGAATTTGTCCAAGAGGACTAATAGCCTTCTTAATATGCATCACATTTTCCATCAACCTTTTCAGCAGGAACGGATTTTTCTCCTGATAATCAAAAATGAAGTACTTCAATTCTTCTACAAAATGTTCTTCTCCATAAAGACAGCGAGAATCAAAAAAGATTTGCAGATTCCGAATTGATTCCCAGCTTGCTTCATTCATCCAACTGAAAAGCTGATTTTTCCACTCATCCAACGATTTGCACCAAAGAGGATTTGAACTCATAATGTTGCCCTTGCAGTATGGATAACCGACAATGGATAAGCCATAAGATATTTCTTTTCCGAGTTTCAAAAAATACTCGCTGTTCTCATTTGAAGAATTTTGATAAATAATTCCATGATCTTGATCACTAATTACCCCTTGTTCATACCTTCCTCCGCTGCCGGCAATAAACCAGCAAAAGCGGCAAGGAGGTTCTTCCTCATCGAGTCTGGCAATAGCTATTTCAAATACATGCAACATAACCGCATCATGGAAACTATTTAATGAAATCGTATCAGAAAGGTATTGATGAATCGTCTGTTCCTTCCATTCCTTAATGGCTTCATATGTTTCCAATGTTGACATAGCCCACTTCCTTTGAGATTAATAACTTTATACATAAAAATGCACATAGGGCCTCCCAAAAGCCATTATATGACTTTCGAGATAGACCCTTACAGCTTATACACTCTTTTTCATATCGTTTTCTGCCGCCATTTGCTCTGGATATCCGTAGCTTCCGTGCTCACTCATATCCAAGCCCATAATTTCTTCTTCTTCAGAGACACGTAATCCGCCTAAAACTAGTTTGATCACATAAAGAATGATAAAGGAAACGACGAAGGCAAATGCTCCAGATGCAGCTACACCCATTGCCTGTACGCCCAACTGTCCAAAACCGCCACCGTAGAATAGGCCGGCTTGCCCACCCCACTGCTCTGCTAATTCAGGTGTTGCGAAGAAACCGGTAGATAATGTACCCCAAACACCAGCAGCACCATGTACTGATAAGGCAAAAATAGGATCATCCACTCTGAGCTTTTCAAAGAATTTCATACTAAAGTGTACAAGTATACCTGCAACTAAACCAATTACAACAGATGCCCAAGGAGCAACGAAAGCACAAGATGCCGTTATTGCAACCAAACCGGCCAGAGCTCCGTTTAAAATTGTAGGAATATCTGATTTACCTAGCAATAACCAAGAGATAATCGTCGCAGCAACCGCACCGGCAGCCGCTGCTAAATTTGTATTTAATGCTACGTATCCAAAGAACGCGCCATCTACTGATACTGTACTCCCTGCATTAAAGCCGAACCAGCCTACCCAAAGAATTAAAACCCCTAAAGCTGTGTAGACTTGGTTATGTCCAGCTAAATTATTGACCGAGCCGTCTCTGTTGTATTTACCGATACGAGGTTTAAGCAGCAGTGTTGCAGCTAAAGCACCCATAGCACCTGTTAAATGAACAACGGTTGAACCAGCGAAATCTTGCTTTCCATGTCCACTTAACCAGCCACCGCCCCAAATCCAATGTGCAACAACTGGATAAACAATTAGTCCAAATAAAATGGTGAATATGATATAAACCGGAAACTTAGCTCTTTCAGCAAATCCGCCAAGCGCAATCGTTACTGCGATCCCCGCAAATGCTGTTTGGAAAACGAAGAATACTGTCTGCGCCAAGCCGTCTCCATCAACGAGCCCTCCATCATAGAAGAAACCTGTCATACCGACAAAGAAATTACCATTGTCCCCGAAAATAAACGCATAACCTGCAGCCCAAAATACTAAAACTGCCAAACCGAAAGTGAAGATGGTTTTACCCGCGATGTGCCCTGCATTTTTCATTCTCGTTGAACCAGCTTCAAGCATGATAAATCCGCCAATCATAAAAATAACTAAAATTGCAGCTACCATAGTCCAAAGACTATTCATTAAAACCATTGCATCCATCCTTATTCCTCTCCTTTTCGGTATTGATTTTTCCTTACACAAACATGTAAGGAAAATTAACATTAACTTTATAATCTAAATTTACCACCTTTCTCACAGTTGTCAATATATTTCGAAAAATTAAATGTAACAAAACCTGACATATAATTTCATTGAATAATTCTCGATTAATCGTACAGATC
>JBJFHH010000234.1:0-5275 GCA_051893475.1 Bacillus sp. (in: firmicutes)
GCTCCGGTTACCATTATATCTTCATTGAAGACAACTTGCGGATGGTGCATCGGGAAGCCGTACAGCGGATTTTCTTCCTTCGTTCCGGCGCCGAGCATGAAGTACACACTAGGCACTTCATAGGAATAAGAGGCGAAATCCTCGGAGCCCATTCCTCCGCCCTCGAAAGAAATGACCGCTTGTTCGCCAATCAGTTCTTTCACATAGGAACCAAGCTCGTTTGCAAGGTCAGTATCATTTTTCAAAGGCGGAACCGATGACAATTCTTCCAGCTTTGCTGAGCCTCTAAACATTTTCGCCGTTGTTGTCACGATTTCATCCATTCGTTTATAAATAAAATCGCCAATGTCTCTTGATAAACTTCGAATCGTTCCTTCCATTATAACTTGATCCGGAATAATGTTCGGCGCATCTCCTCCGGCAAATTTACCGATTGTCACAACAGCTGATTCTACCGCGGAAATTTCTCTGCTAACGATTTCCTGCAATGATAAATAAATATGAGCGGCAATATTGATCGGATCGACACCAGTCTCCGGCATGGCGCCGTGACAGCCCGTCCCCTTCACCGTAATGCGGAATCGTATACAGCCGGCAATGCTGGTGCCCAATCCGTAAAGCACGACATTGGATGGTGTTCCCGAATGTACATGCATTGCCATCGCTGCATCCACTTTCGGATTTTCAAGCACGCCGGCATTGAGCATCTTCTTGGCTCCGGTGAAGCCTTCTTCATCCGGCTGAAAAACAAGCTTTATTGTTCCATCAATTTCATCTTCATGCTGTTTCAGCAGTTTCGCAGCACCTAAAAGCATAGTTGTATGAAAATCATGTCCGCACGCATGCATATTGCCGTTCGTCGCTTTAAACTCATAATTGGTTTCCTCTTTGATCGGGAGCGCATCCATATCCGCTCTCAGCAAAAACGTTTTTCCGGGCTTTTTACCACCGGCCAACGCGACAATGCCGCTTGGACAAATTTCTGTCGGCTCGTAACCATACTCCTTCAGCTTTCCCATCACAAAAGCTGTCGTGCGCGGAAGGTCTTCTCCCACTTCAGGATGATTATGTAAATCCCTTCTGATTTGAATCATTTCATCTTTGATTTGTTGTGCATTTTCTAGGAAGTTTTTCATTTGTGATCCCTCACTATTTTTATAGTTCATTTTCAGTTTTTCCAAAAACAAAGAAATAATCAAGTCTTGAATTTTCATGTGAATTATACGGGTAATATCGAATATTTTGTGAACGAATTGTCCACTAATAAACAAGAGCTTCGAGGAAATGATTTCGTTACATGCTAGAAAATATTGTTCCCATAAGGCATTAATTTGACTCTTCTATTTACACAATGAAAGATGATTATTTTAGTACAAGATTTCATCTGATTCAAGATGAGGTTTTTAACTATTGTCATAAATTGGATTTAAGTATATTATAAATATAGAAAACCATATTAAAAAGGCCAATCATGCTGGACACATGATTGGCGTCGCAATAGAGACGGTTCCTGTTAAGGGAATCGGCAAATGAATAAAGGTCGAAATAAACCATCCTCTTCTGGCTTGCCGGCTTAAGGGTGGTTTATTTCTTTTTATCGAACAATGAGCGTTATAATAGTAAGTAAAAAAATGGAGGGGCGATTCATCCCCCCCTTTAGTCTATACAAGGAAAAGTCAACTTGAATGTCGTGCCGACACCCAGTTCACTTTCAATCTCCATTTTTCCTCCGTGCAAGGTCATCAATTTTTCCACAATCGATAAACCGATGCCTGTTCCAGATTCCTTGCGCGACCGCACTTTATTGACGCGCACAAAGCGATTAGTAATGATATCGATATGCTCCTTACTGATGCCGATTCCATTATCGGAGATCGACAAGATACACTTCTTCCCTTGCTTCTCCAGCTTCATTTCAATATGTGGGTTTTCCTTCGAATAGCGAATCGCATTTTGAACAATATTCTGGATGATTTGCTCAAGTCTTTCTTCATCGCCGTCAATGATGACATCATAATCGAGACTCATCTCAAACTGAATGTGCTGTCTGTGGAAAATAGGTTCATATTTCATCATAATTTCTTCGATTGCCTGAGCAAAAACAATCGGCTGCTTATTCAGTTCAACAGCCTCCGCATCCAGTTTTGTGAAATCCAAAAAGTTTTGGATAAGCTTTTGCAGCCTATTTGTCTCACGATCAATAAGACGAAAGCTTTTTTGCTGCTCTTCCGGTTCCTGAATCATGCCATCCATTAAAGCTTGGTTATACGTTTTTATATAAGTGAGAGGTGTTTTAATTTCATGCGAAATGTCTTCCATGAACTCCTTCATCCGTTCTTGATTATTTTTCAAAGAGACGGACATCACATTAATAATATCAGAGATTTCACCGAGTTCATCGTCACTTTTCTCCCAAATCTTCGCATCAAAATTCCCTTTCGATACTTCTGTAGCAGCTAATTTAATTTCTTGTAATTGATTATACGATTTGCCAAATGATTTTTTCGCAATCATAAAAATTAACAATGCTGCAATCATACCTATTATGACAACGACTAAAGAAAAAACAAGTGATTCTTTTGTTGCATTATTGACAGGTAAATAGATAAACAAAAGGCATTCAAGCACGCCGTTTTTCATAACTGGGTAAAAAAATGAAGTTAAATTAACTCCAAAATCAGTTACTTTAAATTTTTTTACGACGTAATCCCCCTGGTTTATTTTTTTCCTCTCGTTGAGCGAAAGGAATTTTTCCTTATTGATATACGTAGGGACCTCCATGATTAATTCTTCTACATCCTCAAACTTATGTAAGTTTACATTCAGTGTTTTTTTTGTCCAATCAATTGCTTTATCAACATTTTCAAAGTCGTCGTCAATACGGTGAAGCAGCTCAATGAAAGAACTTCTAATGTAGCTTTCGTGAGCCTGTAAGTAGAAAGTCCTTAGCAATCCCCATGACATGAAGAAAACAAAGAGACTTATGGCAATTAAAAAAAAGACAGATTTTTGTTTCAAGCTGTGAAAGCTGTTCTCCGGCCGCCCCGCTAGAAGCGCTGTCACATTTGTCATAAGTATTTTATATCTCTCTAACCTGTTCATGCTAGCTCCTTTATCTCAAAATCTTCAAAACACATATAATCATTTTATTGTTCTTCAACAGTCATTCGACGAACAAAACAAATAGGAGAATCTTTTATAATATAGAGTCTCCCTTGTCAAAAAAAGCACGTTGATTTATATGAAACAAACAGTCTTTTCCTTATATTTAAACTTAATAATTCAAATATATGGGGTTATATTTTTGATGTAAAGCAGTAGTTTTTTCCATAAATACGGAAAAATAAGCAAGAATCTCGGATTAATTTTATTCATTCTTTCATTTTAAATTTACGCAATGAAATTATACATTACCAGTGTTTCTGCAGTTCCATCTATTGTCATAAATTGGATTTTGGTATACTATAATTATAGAAAACCATATTAAAAAGGCCAATCATGCTGGACACACGATTGGCATCGCAATAGACACGGTTCCTGTTAAGGGAATCGGCAAATGAATAAAGGTACGAAATAAACCACCCTCTTCTAGCTTGCCGGCTTAAGGGTGGTTTATTTCTTTTTATCGAAAGACAGCAGAAGCACAACGAATGATGCGAACGAAAGCATTAGCGTCAATGATTCAAATACTGTCAAATGGCCTCACCCCCTTTACATGGGAATGGGCCGACCACCCTTAAGGTCACCGTATTCTATTGCTTGTTTTAGTATAACACGTTTTTGGGTTTTATTGGAAGTTTGTTTCGCATTTTGGTAAGTGCTCTATTTGGAGGTTCTTCGCTCTATCACGGATTTTTGCGCTCTATCCTGGCCGTCTTTTCGTTCAATATTGCATCTTTGAGCTGTCTTTTCATGAACAAAAAGGCAAGCCACTCAAAAAAAGAACCCCGACATAAGCGGGATTCTGATCTGACTGCTATTTTCCATCCACAATATCTTTAAAAATCTGATACGAACGCTTTTGTTTGTCAGGATCGAATATGTATGATACGACCATGATTTCATCGACGTTGTAGGCTTTCTGGAAGCGATTATATTGGTCGCGGACGGATTCTTTGCTGCCTAAAAAGGTCAGACGCGACATGGATTGGGCCGCATCTTTTTCATGCGGCATCCAAATGTCGTCCATACTGTCGACCGGCGGCTGAAGCGGCTTGCTTGTGCCTCTGACGACATTCTGGAAAAATTGCTGCATCGTTGTCAGCTCCCGTCTTGCTTCCTCGTCCGTCTCTGTGGCAATGACGTTTAAACAGACCATCATGTATGGCTCGCTCAAGTATTCCGACGGCTGGAATTTTTCACGGTAAATCATCATCGCCATTTCCATTTGCTGCGGAGCGAAATGAGAGGCGAAGGCGTATGGCAGACCGAGCTTAGCCGCTAAGTAGGCAGAGTCCGTTGACGAGCCGAGAATGTAAATCGGTACACTCGTGCCTACACCGGGATATGCTTTTACATGACCTTGCTTTTCCTCCGGTCCGAAATAGTCAAGCAATGACTGCACATCTTCAGGGAATGTATAAAGCGAATCGCTTTTAGAACGACGCAGCGCAGAGGCGGTCCGCATGTCTGTTCCCGGCGCGCGCCCGAGACCTAAATCGACACGTCCCGGATAAATGACCGCCATTGTGCCGAACTGCTCCGCCACGACAAGCGGCGCATGGTTGGGCAGCATGATGCCCCCAGAGCCGACGCGAATTTTTTCCGTATGCTCCAGAGTATGTTTAATTAAAATCGAAGTTGCCGAGCTGACAAGCGTCGAACTATTATGATGCTCTGCGATCCAATAGCGCGTGTATCCCATTTCCTCGACTGCCTGCGCCAAATCGACCATAGATGCAATCGCATCATACTGACTTTGCCCTTGGCGGATTGGCGCCAAATTCAAGACTGATACCGGTATTTGAGTGTTCATGTATTGTTTCCTTTCATCGCATATTTACCTTCATAGTAACAATTTATGCAAAGAAGTTATAATGAATTGCTTTTTCCTTATTCACAGTATCCGTTTTTTCGAGTATGATATCCAAAAATAGGTATGAGGTGATTGGGCTTTGGAAATAAAAATAGACGACTTAAGCGGTCCTGCAGTTGCCAATTTAATTCATGAACACTTGCATTCGATGACACTCCACTCACCGCCGGAAAGTATACATGCTCTTAGTTTGGAGCATTTAAAAAAGCCGGATATCACCTTTTGGAGCGCATGGGAAAA
>JBJFHH010000234.1:5375-7722 GCA_051893475.1 Bacillus sp. (in: firmicutes)
TTTCGGTATTGCCAACCGTTTTCCGATTATGTCGAAGATTCGAACAGTGTTTTTATGACGAAGGAAATTTGATATACTAAAGGAAAACAATGGAAATCAAGAGGAGCATAGGAGATGGCAGCAATTTTTTTCGCGATAGCGATTATGATGGCGGGCTTGTCTATAGCTGTATTTCTCAGCAACGGAAAGACAAAAAAAAGCAGATACATCATTTGGGGCATTACGATTATGGTTGCCATTGCACCGTTATTGTCTTTTTCAATCGGTTTGATTTATGCGATGATCGTTGAGAATGGCTGGGCCGCTATGTTAATGTGGGTGTTGTTCCCGGTTCTTTTTCTGGTCGGGCTTGTATTAGTATGGATTGGCGTCTTTAGTAAGATGAAAAAAACGGAACAAGCAAAAGGGCTATGATTAGCCCTTTTTGTTAGTCCATAATCATTTTGTAAAGCTTCAGCAAATCCTGTTTTTCTAGTATTTTCGGCACCGGGTAAAACGGATTCGCTTCCTTGAATGCCCGCTCGACCATAACCGGCAAATCCTTTTCATTGATGCCGCTTATCTTAGTCGGAATATCCATGTCTTCATTTAGTTTTTTGATGGCTTCAATAAACTTGTTTGCCTTTTCTTCTATGGAATCGGAAGCGTCGCTGATTCCAGCTTCATCTGCTAGTTCTGCTAACGGCTTATGCGCCGACTTTCCGTAATATTCGAGAACATACGGTAGAATAACCGCATTGGCTAACCCGTGCGGCACATTGTAAAAGCCACCTAGTGTATGAGCAATAGCGTGCACATAGCCGACATAAGCTCTCGTAAAAGCAATGCCTGCCAAATACGCCGCCTTCTGCATATTTTTTCGGGCTGTCAAATTACTGCCATTTATATATGCCTCATACAAATTATCGAAAATCAGTTGCACAGCCTCCCTGCTGCACTCCCTCGTTTCTTCGGTATTGCTGTTGCCGATGTATGCCTCAATCGCATGCGTCAGCGCATCCATCCCAGTCGTCGATGTAATATGGCGCGGAAGCTTTACCGTCAGCAGCGGATCAAGCACCGCCACATACGGAATAAGCGCCGGATCGTTAATCGCGTACTTTTCGTGTGTACTTGGGTTGGAAATGACAGCGGCAATCGTTGCTTCACTGCCTGTCCCGGAGGTTGTCGGAACAGCAAAAAGCGGGGGGATTTTTTTTCTTACCTTTAAAATTCCCTTCAATTGCGGAACTTGCTTTTTCGGCCTGGCAATCCGAGCCGCCACTCCTTTCGCGCAATCAATCGGCGAACCTCCTCCGAAGGCGATTATACCGCCGCATTGATTGTCGTGATACATCTCAAGCGCCTCCTCAATATTGTCGATTGTCGGATTCGGCACTGTCCGGTCATAAATGAAATAATCGATCTCCCCTGCCTCCAGCCCTGCCTTCATCCTATTCATCAGACCAATTGATGTAATCCCTTTGTCTGTCACAATCAGCACACGTTTAATGCCTCTGCGTTTCATACTTGCCGGCAATTTGCGCAGGCTCCCTTCTCCTTCTAAAAGCTCTGGTTTGCGCCAAGGAAGAAAATACGCAACCATTTTTAAAATAAATTGATAAGTTCTGCAGTATAGCTTATACATGTGGCTACCCACCTTTTAGTAAAGAAGTTTTCACATAGTATGGTTTCGCTTTCTATACCCGTTTTACCTTCTGCTAATACATGCTTTTAATTTTAATGACCGTCCCATCCAGATTGGATATTAGTAAATTAGAAATAGACTGCCTCGTATCGACAGTCTACTTTCTGCTAGCTTTTCACTATTGTTGGTGGATCTTTTTTAATTAAAGCCATTAATCCGGCGATAATCAACAAAACAGCCGGCAATAAGTAGTAGAATGAAATCGAAATCAATCCGCCGACCCCTGCGATTAAAAGAAATACGCCGCCAAGTTTTGCTTTACTTCGTACAACGACACAGCCAACAATGGCCAATATCGAAAAGATAACAGCAGCCCAGCCGAGCCCAATGACATCGCTCGTTCCGGTGGAATTAAGGGCTGCATCGATACCGCCTATAAATAAAGCGAATAACGCCCCGATAAATCCGAAAATGCCGCCAAGCAAACCCAATACAAATTCAGTTGTTCGTTTCATGATGTATGCCTTCTTTCATTTTCTTTAATATGTACTTTCCCTTTATGTTATATTATGAAACTCTATGCTTATCTTGTAATGTATTCCGATTACCTTCCATGACTCCTCCCTCAAATATGGCTGGCTCTTCGTTCAATGTTCCGTTTTTTATTGAACGAAGGGCCGGTTTTATTTTTGCGGGTATCTCAGGCTTGGCGCGCTATTC
>JBJFHH010000235.1:0-1893 GCA_051893475.1 Bacillus sp. (in: firmicutes)
ATTGTACCAAGTCGCTAGCGCGACGGCTAGCCCTAAGTACGTGAAACCACTACTTTTTTCATAAAAAAATAGCAGTTTTTGAATATATGTTGTATTGTTGAGTTACCACACTTAACCATAAACATATTATTACAAAAACTGCTATGATTAGTTTACCATGGATTTTTAAACTCAACAACTACATATCGAAAAATTTTTATCGTCCTCCTCCTTGATAAATGATTGCGTTACGGTTATCCCATCATTTATTACGAAGGAGGTTCCATAATGGACGATTATTTAAATACTTTCCGGGAGATGCTCTCCCTCCGTGGTCTTACCGACCATACCATTACTTCTTATTCAACTTATATCTCTGCATATCTTCAGTATCTTTCGGATATCATTCATACTTCACCGGAAGACGTATCCTGGCAGGAACTGAGAGATTTCATCTCCTGGCTCCAGAAGACACGCGGCCTTTCTGACCGTACTGTAAATGCCTGTGTCTCCCAACTGCGTTTCTTTACCATGTATGTCCTCCACAAACCTTGGGATCCTTACCAGCTTCCCTTCCGCAAGTTTGATTCTTATCTCCCTTTTATTCCTACGAGGGATGAAATGCAGAGGTTTCTTGCTTCTATTTCTGACCTTAAATTTAAAGCGCTTCTTTGTCTGATGTTTTCCGCAGGGCTCCGCATCGGCGAAGTACGGCACCTGAAATGCTCCGATATTGAACATTCCAGGGGACGTATCCATATCCGCGCTTCGAAGAACCGCTCTGACCGTTATGCGCAGCTTTCGGAAAACGCCTGGAAACTGATCCTGCAATACTGGTATTCCCTCCCGGCAGATAAACGTCCCAGGGACTGGCTGTTTCCTCAAAAAAGAGATCCTTCCAAGCCGATCGACCATCAGAGGGTCCCCGATTTTATCCGTTCCCACGAGAAGGAACTCGGTTGGGATCACCGCTTTACCTGCCATACTTTCCGCCATGCTTTTGCAACCTATCATTACGAGGACGGTACGGATCTGCTTACTTTAAAAAGCCTTATGGGACACCGTTCCATTTCTTCCACCGTAATCTACGTACATATGTCTGCACGTACTCTTTCGGCTATCCCAAGCCCCTTTGACAAGATGGGAGGTATCTTCCATGAATAAATCAAAAATACAGCAGATATGGGACTTCTCTTATGCCGATTACTGTAATTCCGGACCGTTCCAGTCAGATATCCAGAAAAAAACTTCCAAAGCCCTCATGGACTGCAAATCCGGAAAGCTTGGCTGCTGCATTAGTGAGTGTACAGAATGCGGGCATATACAAATCCACAATAATTCCTGCCGCAACCGCAACTGCCCCAATTGCCAGGCTGTCAACAAAGAAATCTGGGTAGATAAACGCAGGGCGGAAGTCATTGACGCCCCCTACTTTCATGTGGTCTTTACATTACCACATGAATTAAACCACCTTATTTACTGCAACCAGAAACTTCTTTACGGCCTGCTTCACAGATGCTGCGCAGAAACACTTCTCGAGCTTTCTTCCGATGGGAAGTATCTCGGCGCAACACCCGGCATCATCCAGGTACTTCATACCTGGAATCAGGAACTGGATTACCATGTACATATGCACTGTATTGTTTCCGGTGGTGGCCTCACACATGACAGGAAGATACGCAGATCAAAAAGCAGGTTTTTCATTCCTGTCGGAGTGCTGCGGGACAAGTTTAAAGGGAAATATATTTCCCTGCTGGATTCCCTGTACCAGAAGGGACAGATCGTTTTCTCTTCTTCCTGTGAAAAACTCCGCAATTCCTATGAGTGGAAGGAGTTTAAAAATAACCTTTATGACAAAGACTGGTGCCCTTACATAAAAGAGACTTTTAACGGATTTGGCAATGCCATTGAATA
>JBJFHH010000236.1:0-1891 GCA_051893475.1 Bacillus sp. (in: firmicutes)
AAAAAGGAATAATCATAGCAATGCCTGCGCACGCTTCTGATTATTCCTTTTCTTGTTCTATTTCCCGCACACATGGTACGCAAGCAGCTTCTGAATTTCCACAATGCTGTTGCCTTTTTTGAACGTCTTTTCAATCGGTGTCGTTGAGCTTGAAATGTAAATTTTCAGCTCGGCATCCATATCAAATGTTCCGGCCGTCTCCGTGCTGAAATGCGAAATGCTTTTATACGGAATTGAATGATACTCTACTTTCTTGCCTGTCATGCCTTGCTTATCAGCAAAAATAAGTCGTTTATCCGTGAAAATAATCAAGTCGCGAATCAGCTTATACGCCTGCTCAACATTCTCTCCCGGAAACAGCACATCCTTTAATTCCTCGGCAACTGCTTTCACATCCACCGATGACGAATTTCCTAATAAACCATCCATAAAACCCATTTCAAAATCCTCCTCATATTTCCTATACTTTCATCTTAGCAAACATCCCGGCAATATATGTGCAGGATTGAAATTTAAATATTGGAAAATTATACTATCATTAAGGTTGAGGTGAAATGATGAAAATAAACCATCTATTATTCTCTGTTTCCGACTTAGACAAGTCGATCCGTTTTTATCAGCAAGTCTTTCACGCAAAGCTTTTAGTAAGAGGAAAAAGTACGGCCTATTTTGATTTAGATGGCCTCTGGCTTGCCTTAAACGAGGAAAAGAATATTCCGCGAAACGAAATCTCTCATTCCTATACGCATATCGCTTTTACCATTGATGAAGCGGAAATCAATTCAATGTATGAAAAGCTGCAAACTTTAGGAGTCAACATCCTATCGGGAAGACCCAGAAATGAAAAGGATAAGCAGTCCATTTACTTCACGGATTTAGATGGTCATAAGTTTGAACTTCATACAGGTACATTGCAAGATCGGCTTGATTACTACAAGCAAGAAAAGAAACATATGGAGTTTTTTGATGAGAAAGGGGAATTTTCATGAAAACCAGCTGGAACGCTCAATTGTACGATACAAAGCATGGATTTGTTTCAAAGTACGGAAATGAGTTAATCGATCTGCTTGCTCCCGTAGACGGCGAGCGCATTCTCGATTTAGGGTGCGGAACAGGTGATTTGGCAAAGAAATTGCATGATTTAGGGGTTAAGGTGGTCGGCGTTGATCAGTCAGCGGCAATGGTGCAGCAAGCAATAGCCAAATTTCCCGACATTTCATTTGCTGTTCAAGATGCTACAAAACTAGCGTTTGACAATGAATTTGATGCCGTGTTTTCCAATGCCGTGCTTCACTGGGTCAAAGAGCCGGAGCAGGCACTCGCCGGGATTTATCACAGTCTGAAGCCAGGTGGTAGATTTGTCGCTGAATTCGGCGGCAAAGATAATGTTCAGGCGATTACGTCAGCAATCATTTCACAGCTTGATAATTTTACAGACGAAAAGTTCCCTTGGTACTACCCTAGCATCGGCGAATATGCCTCATTAATGGAAGCAGCCGGCTTCAGTGTCACATTCGCTCACCATTTCGACAGACCGACGCCTCTCGACGGCGAAAACGGATTGCGAAACTGGATTGAAATGTTTGCCGGCAGTTTTTTCGAAGGCGTTTCAGCCGATCAGCAAGCCTTCATCATCGAAAATGTCGAAAAACAGCTCAAACCAGATCTATTTATGGGCGGAAACTGGCTTGCAGACTATAAAAGACTGCGGGTTGTTGGGATAAAATAAAGAATCGGTGTCCGGCAGACTGCGATATGCTGCCGGATTAAGCCGAATTTCAAGATAATTAATCCACATTTAAAATTAATTCGTCCAACCCTCACTCATTAGCACAAGCTTTTCCCTAGTCAGATTCGCCAACCATCAAAATCTTCATTGAATGAAAAGCCA
>JBJFHH010000237.1:0-1881 GCA_051893475.1 Bacillus sp. (in: firmicutes)
AGGTTGTGAGGTGTTTGCATGCGTGCATTTTTGAAAAAATGGAATAAGCCGCTATTTTGGTACATACTTCTGGCACTTTTGGTGGTAGCTTCAATTGTGTTTGTGAATCATAACCATTTCCTATATGAGAAGCCGATAGCAGAAGTGACTGGGGTCAAGCTTGTTGCTAGTGAGGATCTAGTAGACAGCTTTGATAACCGTGATCATCTCTATAGGCAGGAAATCGAGGCTGTCATCAAAAATGGTGATTTGAAGGGGCAAACCGTTTCGATAACCAATGAGTATTCTGATTCAGGCGCGTATGATACAGAGTATCACGTGGGTAATGAAGTTTTTGTCTCCATTAAGAAGTCCGCTAATGAAGAAACGCTCACTGGAACGATTCAGTCGGTAAAGAGAGATCAATATGTCGTGCTTGTTGCATGGGTATTCATTCTGACGCTCTTGTTCGTCGGGAGGAAACAGGGGTTTTTCGCGGTTATAAGCCTGGCTGTGAATGCGGCAATCTTATCTTACGCATTAGATGTGTATGTGAAGACAGGCGCAAACTTGCTATGGATTTGCGGGATTTCCGTTGTTATTTTCACGATTATTTCGCTCATGCTTGTCAATGGGATCAATGAGAAAACATTTGCTGCGATTATCGCGACTTTACTTGGCACATTTGTGTCGTTGTTGATTACTTTTTTCATTATGAAAATGACAAATGATAGCGGACTCCAATATGAAGAAATGCAATTTCTGACGAGGCCTTACCGGATGGTGTTCATGGCAGGGGTGTTTATCGGGTCACTTGGGGCCGTCATGGACGTGGCCATTACGCTTGTTTCTTCTATCTTCGGTCTCTATGAAAAGAAACCGGATATATCTGTTAAAGCACTTCGGGCATCTGGATTTGAGATTGGCAAAGATATTATGGGCACGATGACCAATATTTTATTTTTCGCCTATATTAGCGGCTCGATTCCGATGTTAATTCTGTATTTTAAAAATGCCTCCCTGCTTGGCTTTACCCTTTCGATGAATCTGTCTCTCGAATTGGCGAGAGCGCTCGCAGGAGGGATTGGTATTGTGATTACCATTCCGATTGGGTTATATACGGCTATTTTCTTTATTAACCGAAAAAGGAGGAGCGTATGAATACTTTAGTTGTAATGGCAGTCGTTTTGTTTATCCTTATGCTCACCATCGGAGGGGAAAAAGGAGCCCGATCTTTTGTGGCCATTTTCTTGAACTTTTTGGCTGTGATGGTTTCAATCGTGATTATGATGATGCCGCAGGCTAACCCGATTGTGGTAACGTTGATTGCCTGCATGGTTATTAGCTGCATCAACTTATTCTTTATTAATGAAATAAACACGAAGACGAAGACAGCCTTTCTTGCCTCTATTTTGACCATCGTTGTTTTGCTTGTATTCATATGGTGGATGACAGATGTTTCGATGATTCAAGGATTTGGAGAAGAAGAGGTAGAAGAGCTTGGCGTTTTCTCACTATATATAGGCATTGATTTCGTGAAGATTGCCGCATCAGTAATCATTATGAGTACAATCGGCGCGATAACGGACGCAGCCATGGCTATTTCCTCCCCGATGTTTGAGATGCGCTATCATAATCCGAATGCCAGCCGAAAAGAATTATTCATGTTCGGCATCCAAATCGGAAAAGACATTCTCGGCACAAGCGCCAACACCTTATTCTTCGCCTTCTTTGGCGGCTATATGGCGCTTTTAATCTGGTTTAAGGATTTAGACTATTCCCTCGGTGAAATCGTAAACTCAAAAATCTTCAGCTCCGAAATGATTACCATTTTCTGTGCGGGAACGGGTGTTGCATTGGTCATCCCGGTGACGGCTTGGATTACGGCTTATTTCTTTACGA
>JBJFHH010000238.1:0-1880 GCA_051893475.1 Bacillus sp. (in: firmicutes)
TGTTTCATTATTAAGTATAAATTATTTTTCTAAAATTTTAACTAATTTAATCTTATTTGACTATGTTTTGTAAAAATCGTGGTGGCCAATCCGATAAATCGCGATTAAAAATCCAAGAAAATCCATATAGAAAATAGAATCAGGCCCGAAAATCGGAAAAACATATTTTACCGAAAACCGCGCCCGAAATGAAGAGTAGTAGACATTTTATAATAGCATTCTTAAAAATTTTTCGAAGTTTACTCCTTCTACTTTAGGTATTTTCCCTAAGGAAGTATCCACAATGGCTGCTGTCAGGAATGCCTCGGCAAGTTGTACAGATTCTTCTAGATTTTCTCCCCGCATCATGCTGCCCATTATGACAGAAGCAAATAAATCACCTGTTCCGGAATAACTTTTACCGTTATACGGCATGGCACCATATGCCGTTTTATTGCCGTCCAAATACATATTTCCAATAAACTGCTTTTCAGTATCTGCTGACGGCGGATTCACGCCCGTAATAATTACCTTTGCTTCTGTTTCTTGCTGCAACGTCTTTCCTGCATCTTCTAACGCTTTAATAAAATCATTTTCATTTGAATAGCTATGTAATTTTTCATAAGATAAGCCCGTTAATAGACAGCACTCTGTTACATTTGGTGTAATCACATCCGCACATTTCACCAATTCTCTCATTCTCACCAATAATTCTTCTGTAAAAAGTTTATAGGCCTCTCCTGCATCCCCCATTACCGGATCCACAAGCACAGCAGTTTCTTTTGTTTGAAATTTATCTAAAAAACGAAAAATGTTATCAATTTGCTCTCTGCCCGTCACGAAACCGGTATAAATTCCATCAAAACTTACATTGAGCTTACTCCATTCCTCTTCGAAATATTGCATTTTGGAAGTGAAATCTTCACAAAAGAAACTCGGAAAACCTGTTTGCGCAGACAAGATAGCAGTCGGCAAAGGGCATGCTTGTACCCCCATTACCGAAAGAACCGGAATGGCAGCTGTTAATGAACATTTCCCGAAAGAAGATAAATCTTGTATGACAGCGACTTTTTTCATAATAACCTCCATAAGATTTAGTTTCTTATATAATCCAACCGAAAACAGTTATCGGTTCTTTCATATCCCTTTCATCCACTAACTGACCCCATAATTTTTCAATAAATTGACCCTTTTACACCTATCAGATTTTTGCTAAAGTATTCGGTAAATTCTATATACAGGAGGTTCATAGCTTTGCAAAATACACAAAGTTATTCCGAAACACGTCAGAAAACTTTTGATCTCATTCTTACATCCATGCTAGTAGCACTTGTTTTCGTTTCTACCGTCTTTATAAACATCAGATTACCGATTGCAGCAAACGGCGGATTAGTTCATCTAGGAACGGCTATGCTTTTTATTGCGTCTATATTATTCGGACCTAAAAAAGGAGCTATAGCCGGCGCGATAGGAATGGGACTATTCGATCTAGTTGGAGGTTGGGCAATATGGGCGCCTATCACCATCATAGCGCGTGGCTTGCAAGGATACATTGTTGGTAAAATTGCTTGGTCAAATAATCGCAATGGCAGCAGCATAGCTATAAATTTAATCGCAACAATTGTTTCCATTCCATTTATGATAGCTGTTTATTACATTGGCGAAGGAATTCTATACGCGAATTGGATTGCTCCCTTAGCATCAATCCCCGGAGATCTCCTTCAAAATACACTAGGAATCATAATCGCCGTTCCGATTTGCGTTATGTTGAAAAGAGTACCTTATTTTAAATAGGTAAATAAACGCTAGTCAGCCCCCTTAAATAGAGGGCTGACTGCCTTATTTTGTTCAGTTAAAAAATCCCTTCCCTTTTCTCCCGCTTTTTGTCTATTTTATCATAA
>JBJFHH010000239.1:0-22848 GCA_051893475.1 Bacillus sp. (in: firmicutes)
GCTCACCGACAGGAGCGCCGCTAACTGAATCTTTATCATGAATTAAATATTCAAGTGGATACGTTTGCCGATACAGAACATCGATTCTTTCATTGTCTGGTGTATACAAGCCTCTCGGAATAACCATTTCACCATTACGCACAACATCTTCATCAACCAGCTTCAATTCATGAAGTGGAATAAATTCTGCTTCCAGGCCGCTGATCTCCAGTAAATACTTTGTCGTCAAATAGTCTTCCTCATGGTCATTATGCGAAATAAAAACAATTTTACCGTTCGGCATGTAATCGAGACTGCTTAAGGACTGCTTCACCGCTTCTCGAATAGCTTGGGCTAATTGCTTTTCCATTCCAGCATTCGGATTGGACAGCTGCCAATGACGGCAAACATACTCATTCACATAAAAGCACTCTTTTATAAAAGTCGGCGTATCGCTATTAAGCTCTAATAATTTGATTTCGTCCTTTGTAACAACTAAATCCAGGCGAGCAATAATGCTTTCAGGCGGAGTAAAAGAGAGCGACTCATTTGTCACTCTCTTTTAAATAGTTCAATATTTCTTTCTGGTTCTTTTCCAACTCCAAAATTTGATCGTGCAGCTTTTCCAATATCAATTCACTTTTCAAATCTGTATGATAATCATACTGGCTTCGCTGAGAATCTTTTTGGCTCTGTCTGTTTTGACTCATCATAATAATCGGAGCCTGTAAAGCAGCCAAACACGATAACATCAGGTTCAATAATATAAACGGGTAAGGATCGGGCGCCTCTTGGGCCAAAAAATAATTCAAAACCATCCAGAAAATTAAGAATACAGTAAATGCGATAATAAATCCCCACGAACCGGCAATCGCCGTAATCTTATCAGCTGCCCTGTCACCAAACGTCAAGTTGCGGTCAGATTCTTTATCGACATCAAACGAGATTGGTTCATCAATCAATCTTTCAATCAAATCATCCATTTCATCGGTAAAATTATCCGATTCAATTAATTGTTTAATCAATTCTTCCTTCGTCTTCTTTTTGGACATTTTCATCACCGATTAAATTATATCACAATAATTTAATCATAAGTTTTACTTTATTGAAGGTTCTGTAATTTCATAGCGTTCCATCAACGATATTAACTCCCGCCTCCCCAATATAGCTCTTCCTCCTATATGAGCTTCTTCGTCGACTAATTGTAAATGACATAGTTGCTCATGATGATGCCATGTATAGCTTTTTGGTGTTTGGCCACTTGCAAGCGCTTGTATATCTTGTTGATATAAATCTATACCACTAGCTAGATTCGGATTTTCTGTGACTGCTTGATATAACGTATCATTTTCTACTCCAAAATGAACATCTTCACTTGCTGAATACAAATCTTCCGACACAATGGCATTAAAATTCGAATCAAACACAAAAAAGCTTTTCACAAGTTAATCAACTCATGAAAAGCTTCCTTCTTCAATGAAAAATCTTACTCTTCTTGGCATTCTCCGTAAACGCCTCTACAGCATCCATAAGTGGTTTCTTCAAGACAGTTCCGATAACGATGAACAGAGCTGCAATGAAGAGCAAGACAGCAATATATTGACTGGCATTTTGCCAGATGACGCCTCCGAGCCCTTCCCGCAATAGATTGACCGCATAGGTGAATGGCAGAAACGGGTATAAATGTTGAAAGAAGGAGGAGGACACTTCGATTGGGAAGTTGCCTCCCGAGCTGGAAATTTGCAGAACAAGCAGAATGATGGCTCCTCCCTTTCCGATATTGCCAAAGATCGCAACAAGTGTATACACAATTGTCGTAAAAACAAAGCAGATGATTAAACTGAAAAGTACGAATGCTATCCGGTCGTGGACATCAACTCCGAGTAAAAAGATATCCCCAACAGAAACGATTATCGTTTGAACAATGGCAATCGCAAGAAAGGTCAAACCACGGCCGAAGTAGAAATGATGAGGCTTGTACATTTCTTTCGGCATCTCGACGTCTACGGATAACATCGATACTAGCAGAAGAGCACCTACCCAGATTGCCAAACTCGTGTAAAACGGCGAGCTGGCTGAGCCGTAATTGGCAATCGGAAACAGCATCTCCTCCTTCAGCTCAATCGGGTCGGAAAGGAAATCACTGTCGACTTGCACATCACGACGCAAAATATCGATTACTTCCTCGAGTGTGATATTTTCCTTCATTTCCGTCAGTTTTCCAGCCGCATTATTGATTGTTTTCACAAGTTGCGGCAGCTCTGATTGCGCCAGTGCACTAGCTGTTTGGACTGCCTCCATAACGGCAGGCATTTTTTCTTCGACAAGCTGTGCCGCATGTTGAAGCTCAGCTTCCAGACCTGGCAGGTCATTTTGAACAAAATCGCTTCCCTTATGAATGCCTGCTTCAACTTCTGCAAAATGTTCGCTGTAAAAAGAAGCGGCTGTATCAATGCCGGTGATAACACTATCCAAATTATCATTGATGTATTTGGTTGCTATTTGCACCTTTTCTTCCAAAACTGGCAGGGCATTCTCATACGTTTGCAAAGTTGTTTTCGCATTTGTAATGATTTCACTCGTGCTGGTGAGCAATTCGGTAATATTCGGCAGCTGCTTTTGCGCCTCTTGAATGACACTTTCTGCAGTTTCCAAATCCGTTTGCAGACTCGTCAGCATCTGTTGCACAGCCGGCAAATACGTACTATCAAAATTGTTCAGCATATTGGAGGTTAACTGCTGAATTTTCACAGCCTGATTATACATGTCTTGAATACTGCTGTTGCTTTGCAGCTTGGATGACAAGCTGTTCACCTGACTTTGTGCCGTGTTCGTTTTTTGCAATAAAGATTGTAAAGCAGTGGAGCTCCCCTCTTGATTCAGCAATGCCTGTACATGGCTACTTTGCACACCAAGTAAGGCAGATTGCTGTGTGAGCAGCTGCTGCAATTGACTCGTTGTTTGAATCGGGACATCTGTCTGATTCTGCATCGTCTCCAACACTTTGACAATGCTCGTTGCTGTGCTGTTTACAATCGTAATGTTTAGCTTTAAGGCATCAGCGATTGTACTAAAGGATCCATTCACTTTCGTTACAAAATCCTCTACTACCGCCACATATTCCTCACTGTTAGTGGTGATTTGTTCAATTTTCGGAAGCTGTTCCTGAACGGCAGCGATTACTTCAATTGCTTTATTTGCTTGGCTGATGGCATCTATCAACAGTGCGGCGGCTGAATCGAATTGTTGCTGGAAATCCCCGAGTTTCTCTGCAGACTCCTTGATTTGCGGAATTTGCTCCTGCAAAACGACAATCTTTTCACCAATTTCCTCCAATGTCGGCAAAGCTTCTTCTATTTTCAGAACCCCTTCACCAACTTTATCGATTTCCGGTATGTATTGCGGGAGATCGACAATTTTTTCCGCCTTTTCTTGAATAGTCGGCAATTGACCTTCAAGATTGATTACTTGCTGACCAAATTCTGTAATTTTCGGCAATGTAGCTTGCAGTTTATACAGTTTGTCTTCGAGATTGCGGATGGTCGGCAAATCCTCCTTTAGAGCAATGCCGATTTCATTAAATGCTGTCAATAAAGCTTCTGAAACCGTGCCGACAAATTCCTCACGCACTTGATTGGTAATTGTCGTCGCTCCAGTTGCTGTGATTTTCGGTGTGATAGCATTAATTTTATCGTTTACAGTAAAAACAATTTCTGCTTTTTCCGGATTGTCAGTCAGTACACTGGAAAGATTTCCCGAAAAGTCCTCTGGTATGTATAGACTTGCGTAGTAATCTCCATATTTTACACCTTCATCAGCTTTTTTCTTGTTGACGAACACCCAGCCGAGACTTTCATTCTCCTTCAGCTTTTGAACAATCTCTTCGCCTACATTGATTTGCTCGTCATTAATCGTTGTGCCGGCATCATCATTAGCAACCGCAATTTTGATGCCACTGGTGTTGCCGTATGGATCCCAAAGCGCCTTTATATTGAACCAAGCATATAGCGAAGGTAGAATCATTAACGCAACAACAAGCAAAATCGCCGCTTTCGAACGAGAAATTCTCCGCCAATCAATCCGAAAAATATCCCACGATTTCTTCATACTGCCACCTCATTTCACGTTTTCATTAATTTCCCCAAACGAAGAAAAAATAATGGCAGCAACCAAAAAAGACGAGTGAAGTTTTAATTCCTTCACCCGCCTCAAGCTATTCTATTTATCGACAATAATCGAGAAATTCCGGGGAGTGACAGGCACCTGCCTATCTCCTCCTATACCGATACTGATTCCATTGAAAACGAACGAAGCAGCCGATGCAATAGCCGAAAGCAGCTCCGAGATTGGCTACTGCGCACATAAGGGTAAAACCGTAATAGACGCCTGACAGACCAATATAGTAACTGATGATTGCTATTGCAAGCATGATAAATGCAAGTGTGCTATTAAAGCGGAGCTGATCTTTATCCTCCATTACATATTGTTTTTGGCTGTTGAGAAAGTTTTTTCCGATTAAAATAATCGGATTTTTACCTAAAAAGGCCCCTAAACCAAAATAAAGCGTTGGAATGAATATAAGTAATGGTTGCTGAATGATCCAAGCAGTAACAATTAGAACAATAGTAATCCAATTATTGATACGAACAAGCGGCTGAGGAACAGTGAGTGACCCATGATTATTCATAAAATCCCCTCCCAAATTAATTCTTAGTATTTTTGTATGAATTATCTGAATTAATCATACAATAAATATAAATATTTGGAAAGAAAAAAAACTGACTTTCGCAAAGTCACCAGCTAACTTTCGACAAAAACCGGGGAGTGACAGGCACCTACCTATTCCAAAAGCAGCCGAGCTGTTTCCTCCGTCGTTACCAACACATTCATATAACCTCCGTTCAACGCACCAAGTATGCCGTCCATTTTTTCCTTTGATTCCGCAACGCCGATTCTAAGTCTTGTTTTTTTAATCGTTTCTAGCGGAATCGTGATTGTACGCTCAGATATGCTTGTCCGAACCTGGACACCGTCAGCGTCAAAAAAACGGGAGCAAATATCTCCGGCTACTTTACCCTGTTTTAGTTCTTCGTTCATTTCGTCACCGTAAAACGCTGCCCATGTCATTCTTCCTGTAATCCCTGCTGAACCGATTCCGAAAATCGAAACGGTGATTTGCTCCCACAAAGTAGCTATATCACGGAAATAGTTAGACACCAAAATATCATTTTTTGTCTCTTTTTTCTCAACAATTGCCGGTACATCAATCATTAGCGATTCAGCATGCCATTTTTGTGCCGCTTGATAACAAATTGTATTTACATGATATTTGCTTTCAAGTTTTCCAGATGGACCACCGACCATCGGAACACAAGTGACATTTTTTAATTCCTTCTCCTTCAATTCCCGAACGACAGCGGCCAAGCTACTGCCCCAAGAAAATCCGACAATATCCCCATCTGTTACATGTTTGTCTAATATTTTTGCACATGCCTGTCCCATCGCCTTCAGCTTCACATGCTCCGGCTGATCCGGACTGCTTGGTACGACAACAACATCTTGCAAACTAAACTTATTTTTCAGCTTCTCTTCAAGCGAATATGTTTCCGCATGATCATAATTAATCGTAATTGTAACAATCCCTATTTCACGAGCAGCCTTCAACATCCGGCTGATGGTCGTGCGATAAATGCCTAATTCTTTCGCGATTTGACTTTGTGTCATATCTTGCTCGTAATACATTTGCGCAATTTTGATTAATTCCTTTTTATCCATCCTTTACACACCCTTTACACATTTGTGCAACTAGAATCTTTATGTGCAATGAGTATACAATTCGTTGTTCATTCAGTCAAACAGCTCTGTAAAAAGGATTGACATCTAAATATCGCAGGTGTACACTAAATTCGAATTCTGCACAAAAGAAAATTAAATTGCACATTTGTGCAAACGAAGAGGGGCTTAGCATTTTATGAATAGCGATGATTTAAAGAAAAGCTGCGCTAAAGAAGCGTTGAAGTATATTAAAAATAATACGACTGTCGGTTTAGGCGGCGGCAGCACAATTTCACATCTTATTCAATACATAAAAGAAACGGACAATTTGAAGGTGAAAATTGTCACTCCTTCCTTTAAAACCCATATGCTTTGCATTAAAAATGGCCTGGAAGTTCTTCAAACTTGCTCAGTTGACAGTATTGATATTGCATTTGACGGCTGCGATGAGGTTGATGAAAACTTTTTCGCGTTGAAAAGCGGCGGAGGTATTCATACGCAAGAAAAACTGATTGCCAGCATGGCGAATGAATATATGTTGTTGGTTGATACAACTAAACTTGTGAATACTATCACATTTAAACATCCGGTCGTTCTGGAGATTTTACAAGATTCATTAAGTTATGTTGAGAAAAAGGTCATTGAGCTTGGAGGAAATCCCGTTTGCCGAACAAGCGCCGCCAAAGACGGCGTCATAATCAGTGACAACGGACATTTGCTTCTCGATGTTTATTTTCATAACGTAGCGGATATATGCCAATTGCAGCATGATTTAAAAAGCATCATCGGGGTTATAGAAACATCATTATTTACAGATGTTGTAACAAAGGTGCTTGTAGCAAGCGAAGATGGAATGGAACTTCTTTCTAAATAATTCAATGAGGTATACAGCATGAGACAATTAAATTGGGCAATTTTAGGACCAGGGATGATTGCAAATGATTTTGCAGGAGCATTAAACAAAGGAAACGGCGGTATTTACGCTGTAGGATCAAGGCAACTTCATAGTGCGAAAAGCTTTGCAGAAAAGCATCAAGTGGAAGTCGCTTACGGAAGTTATGATGAAATGCTTAAAGATGAGAAAATTGATGTCGTCTATATCGCCACTCCTCATACTTTTCACTATGAATACATTATGAAAAGTCTGCAGAACGGTAAGCACGTACTATGTGAAAAAGCGATAACAGTCAATAGTGATCAGCTAAGAGAAATCGTTGCCTTAGCTCAGGAAAAGCAATTAATTGTAGCAGAGGCGATGACCATTTATCATATGCCGCTTTACAAAAAATTACGCAGTATAGTAAGCAGCGGAAAGCTTGGCAAGTTAAAAATGATTCAAGTCTCTTTCGGGAGCTGCAAGGAATACGATGTTACTAATCGTTTCTTCAGCAAAGATTTAGCGGGCGGAGCGCTTCTAGATATTGGCACGTATGCTCTCTCTTTCACAAGATTTTTCTTATCGGCACAGCCAAACGAAGTGTTAACAACCGTCAAAACTTTCGAAACAGGCGTTGATGAACAATCCGGCATTATATTAAAAAATGACGAAGATGAGATGGCGGTTATTTCGTTAACAATGAGAGCGAAAATGCCTAAAAGAGCTGTCATCGCCGGAGAATTAGGATTTATTACAGTTGACAATTTCCCTAGAGCCGACCGTGCCTTACTCACATACACAGATGGCACAACGGAAATCATTGAAGCAGGCAAAACGGAAGAGGCACTTCTTTACGAAGTAGAAGATATAAACAATCTAATTTTGAACAACGAACAAAACACCACTCTTCCATTATCAATTGATGTAATGGATTTAATGAACAACGTCCGTAACCAATGGGGCATTACATATCCATTTGAATGATTATAATCGACAAAATCCGATAAATTCCGGGTGGTGACAGGCACCACCCGGAATTTCTTTCACCCACAAATTACCATTTACACCACCATAAAACTATATTAATATAACGTTAATTTAAAAAGAACCTTTAAGTTCAGTCCCGTGAGGCTGACAAGGTGGGCGTGTTTTTAGGGTGTATTGTATCCATTTTTAATGGGATGCGTACGTCTCTTTTAATGAAACCACTTGTCAGATCATGACAAGTGGTTTTTTTATGCTCACCAAGATTAAACAACTTGGGAGGAATCATTATGCAAATGCAAGATAAAGATTATTCATTTCAATCCGTGCCGAAAGGAGCAAGAAACGGCTTCATGAAGATGCTGGTCGTTATGCTCGGCTTAACATTCTACTCGGCTAGTATGTGGGCAGGCGGATCGCTCGGAGAAGGCATGACCTTCGCGCAAACGTTAGGCGCTATTTTAATAGGAAACATTATTTTAGGAGCCTTTACAGGCGCTCTTGGCTATATTGCAGCTAAAACAGGATTATCAACTCACCTGCTTGCACAATATTCATTCGGTGTAAAAGGAGCTTACATCAGTTCATTCATGCTTTCTGCTACACAAATCGGCTGGTTTGGCGTAGGACTTGGCATGTTCGCTTACCCGGTTTCTAAACTGACTGGACTTCCGTTGATTGGAATTGTCATCGTCACAGGTATTTTAATGACAGCAACAGCTTACTTCGGTATGAAAGCTTTAACAATTTTAAGTTTCATCGCCGTACCGGCAATCGCTGTTTTAGGATCATTCAGTGCAACAAAAGCCGTTACAGACATGGGTGGCATGAGCGAGTTGTTCGCCTATACACCAACTACTTCACTATCATTAGCAGCAGCTTTAACAATTACAATCGGTTCTTTCATCAGTGCCGGAACATTGACTCCTGACTTCGCTCGTTATGCGAAATCAGGAAAACACGCAGTATCAACAACGGTTATTGCCTTTTTCTTAGGAAATTCATTAATGTTCTTATTCGGTGTCATCGGCGTCATCGCAACTGGTCACAACGATATTTCTGACGTTATGCTTTCACAAGGATTATTATTGCCTGCTGTACTCGTACTTGGATTAAACATTTGGACAACGAATGATAACTCGCTTTATGCATCTGGTCTTGGTTTCGCAACAATGTTCAAAAAGCCGAAAGTCTTCATGGTTATGATGAACGGAACAATCGGTACAGTATTCGCCATCGTTTTATATAACAACTTTACAAGCTGGCTTACATTCTTAGGATCGACACTCCCGGCAATTGGTTCAATCATTATCGTCGACTACTATTTCATTAAAAAACGTCAATATATCGATTATGAAAAAGCGAATATTCAAAACGTGCATATTCCAGCGGTTATCGCTTGGGCGGCAGGTGTTATCTCAGGTTTAACACTGCCGGGCATCTCATCATTGAACACATTATTCATTACAGGAATTGTTTACTATGTTGCTGTGAAAGTAATGAAAACATCACCAGTTTCTGAAATTGAGGAGGAAGGAATAGAATATGCAAAAGTGGGCTAATGCAGCAATCTTCGGTCGCGAAGGCTTATGGGATTTAATTATAGAAAATGGTACATTTACAAAAATCGTTGAAGCTGGCACTGCCGGCTTCGACAATTGCGAAACAGTTGATTTAGAAGGAAAATTAGTGTCTGCTCCGTTTATCGAGCCGCACATTCATTTGGATACGACTTTAACAGCAGGTCAGCCGCGCTGGAACGAAAGCGGCACACTGTTCGAAGGTATTCAACGCTGGTCGGAGCGCAAAGAATTTTTAACAAAAGAAGATGTAAAAGAACGTGCGAAGAAAGCATTAAGCTGGCAAATTGCCAACGGAATCGGCGCTGTTCGTACGCACGTTGATACAACAGATCCTACATTGGTTGCTCTTGAAGCAATGCTTGAAGTGAAGGAAGAAATGAAGGATTTCGTCGATTTGCAAATTGTTGCATTCCCTCAAGAAGGACTGATTTCTTACCGCAACGGTTTGGAATTAGTCGAGGAAGCAATGAAGATGGGTGCTGATGTAGTCGGTGGTATTCCGCACTTTGAATTCACGCGTGAAGACGGTGTTGAATCGATTCGTGAAATCTTTAAAATCGCTAAGAAATACGACAAACCAATTGATATTCACTGCGATGAAATCGATGATGAGCAATCTCGTCATATCGAAGTCGTTGCCCGCGAAACCATCATGAATGACTATCAAGGCCGTGTTACAGCCAGTCATACAACAGCAATGGGCTCTTATAATGATGCGTATACGTATAAATTAATGCGCGTACTCGGTCTTGCGGAAATGAACTTTGTCGCCAATCCGCTTGTCAACATCCACCTTCAGGGACGTTTCGATACGTATCCGAAGCGCCGCGGCTTGACGCGTGTAAAAGAATTGGATCAAAACGGGTTGAACGTCTGCTTCGGACATGATGACATTATGGACCCATGGTATCCGATCGGCAATGGCAATATGCTGCAAGTACTTCATATGGGTCTGCATGTTTCACAGCTAATGGGCTATAGCGACATCGCAAACAGCATGCGCTTCGTAACCGAAAACAGCGCAAAAGCATTGCAACTAGACACTTATGGCATTAAAGAAGGCAACCCTGCCAACTTCATCGTACTAAACGCCAAAGACGGCTACCACGCGCTACGCCTGCAATCAGAAGTACTATACTCCGTTCGCAACGGCAAAGTCATCGCAGAAACGAAACCACGTCAAACGAATATTATTTTAGATAAAGAGATGCCGGTTACGTTTATGTAGTAGAGCAGTAGAACAGTGCCTGTCACTCCCCGAGATTTGTCGAAAATCCCAGGAGTGGCAGGCACTTTTTTTAGAATCGCAAATAACGGAATCCTTCACTATCCGCTACAGTTCCAGCGTCAACAAACGAACCGAAAACTGCCAGCACCACTAAAATTCCTATCATTAAAACGACACCTTTTTTATTGCTATTCTTTACTTCTCCCATTTCCCATTCCCCTTATTATGTTAGTCGTTTGGTATTGTACTACACAAAATCTTCCCAATACCATTAATTGAGACTTGGATAATAATAGAAACAATAAACGAAAGTAAAAAATCTTCCCATCCTTATCGACAAAATCCGAGGAACTTCGGGTAGTGACAGGCACCAACTTTGTCCATACTAATAACAAACGACACCAAAAGGAGATAAGCTATGTTACAAACAAAAAAAATCCCGCTATTATTGTTATTTATGCTTCTTTTTTTCATGATGCCAAATGAGGGTGGTGCTGTTGCTGAGATTAAGCAGGGTAAACCTGCTCCGAATTTCAAACTTTCTACTCTTGATGGAACAACAGTCGAGTTGAAGGATTATAAGGGCAAGAAAGTCATTCTGAATTTTTGGGCGAGCTGGTGTGCGCCATGCAAATCAGAAGCGCCGGTATTACAGGAATTTTATAACAAAAATAAGGATGTCATTCTTTTATCCGTCAATCTGACTAAGGAAGACCAAAGCAAAGACGCCGTAAAAAAGTTCATCTCTGATTATAGCCTTACATTCCCAATTCCGCTTGATGAACGCGGTGAAGTGAGTGATTTATATCAAGTACTATCGATCCCTACTACCTATTTCATTGATGAAAAAGGATTATTGCAGCAAAAAGTCATCGGTCCGTTAAACAAAGAGCTAATTATAGAATTGTTGAAGAAAACGTAAAAGGGGCTGTCCGGATTTCCGGATGCCCCTTATTCTTCATCTCTGAAGCGAAAATTCTTTTTAATATCCGTAATATGAATCACAACCGGACTGCCTCTGTACTGCCCTTTATTCGGTCCATCTTTTTCGAATTTACTTTGGCTGTATGTTTTAAAAATCCGGTCTACCTGAAAATCGCCGTACATCACAACATAATCGCAATACGGGTCCTTACAATGCACCCAAACCGGCTTTGTCTTTGTCAGTACCAGCTTGCCGCCGCATTTGCAAACATCTTCTTTGCGTAAATATTCTTTGTCCATTGCCTGCCCTCGTTATTTGGTATAAATCCTATTATATAATATCATGTGTCATCATTGGGCTTATAAACAAGAAAAAGACAGCCAATAGCTGTCTCATCTCAATATCCTTATTTAAACCAGCCCTTCTCCTTAGAGCGCTTGATAGCTTCAATCCGGTTTTTCACCTCAAGCTTGTCGAGGATGGTGGAAATATAATTGCGCACAGTACCAGTTGTGATGCTTAACTGATTGGCGATTTCCTTTGTATCCTTGCCGTCTGCTACCAATCCGAGCACGGCCTTCTCGCGGTCGGTCAGCGGATTCTCCTCACCATAAACACCGTCCATTAGCTCAGGAGCATAAATTTTTCTGCCCGCCATCACGCTTCTAATTGAGCTGGCGAGCTCCTCGCTCGGGCTGTCCTTCAATAAATAGCCACTGACGCCAGCTTTGAGCGCACGCTGAAAATAGCCTGTACGGGCAAATGTCGTCAAAATAATGACTTTACATCCCTTTCCCTTCAGATCCTCTGCTGCCTCCAAGCCGCTTTTACCCGGCATTTCGATATCCATGATGCAAACATCGGGCTGAAATTTCTCAACAAGTGCAATTGCTTCTTCCCCATTCGCCGCTTTTCCTACAACAGTCATGTCGTCCTCCAACTCCAGCAGGGACCCAAAGGCGCCAAGAAGCATTTTCTGGTCTTCAGCAATTACAATCGTTATCATTGAACTTCCTCCTAATCTGTTTGCTTCACATCATTCGGGACGGTAATAATTAAAACAGTCTCACCGCTAATTTCAAGGTCAAGACTGCCATTTACAAACTCAAGACGCTCCTTCATGCCAGTCAATCCATGTCCTCGCTCGAAGCATTTTTCATAGTCCTTAAATTGACCATTATCGCGAATCTTCATTTGAATATCCTTCGCAGACTGCTCAATCGCAATTGAACAAGCTGTTGCACCGCTATGCTTTACAATATTCGTCACCGCTTCTTTTAAGCACATACTCAAAATATTTTCCGTCAACAGCGTAACATTTTTCAATTTTGGCATCTCTACGCCGTCAAACTCAATTTGTGCAACCTCGAGCATTTCCGTTACACGGACAATCTCATCCTTCAAACGAATACTGCGCATTGATGAAACGAGTTTTCTCACTTCATTGAGCGCAGTCCGTGCCGTTTGCTGCACATCCTTTAGTTCATTTTTCGCCGTTTCCGGGTCACTGTTCATCACCCTTCTCGCCAAATCCGCTTTTAAACCGATCAATGACAGCTTCTGCCCTAATGTATCATGCAAATCCCGCGAAATACGATCACGTTCTTCAATTAAAGCAAGCTCGGCAATTTTCTTATTGGCATCTTCAAGCTTCATTTCCAGCTGTTCCTTCACTTTTCGGCTCCGGATTGTCAGCGGAAGCAAAACAATGCTAAGCCACACGATAATCACAAACGGCAACTGCTGCATCAATAATGGTTCCTGCCGAAGCAAGATCGCATAAATCGCAATCGATGACGTTACTACGTTAATGAAATAAAACGTAAAGAAAGCCGGTTTTTGTTTAATATTACCGATATAATAGGCTAGAAAAAAGCCGAAGTATACATAGCTGAACAACGTAATTGATGAAATTGAAATGGCAATTAATATCGTGGACCATATATAAACGGACCATCCTTTTGCCGATAAGGCAATCCGGTAAATAACCAAGAACACAACCGTAAGGATGATACCGATAATGATTTTGACCGTTGACGTTGCCTGGAATATAAAATAAAACGGCAAAACACAAAGTATCATCCAAATATACGGCACAATTCCATTATTCCTATAATAAGCGATATACTTCTTAAACATGCTAAACCCTCATCTTCTTTCAAAGGATGCCGCTTAAATTTAATTGATTACAAGATTAAACAGCTTGCTTTTTAATTTTCATAATTTCTTTAATATCTTTATATGTTACAAACTTTTTCCCTTGTTCATCCCATAGTCGGAATTTCAGTGATGCTAAACTTGTCTTTAGCGTAACAGTAGGTACATTCTGTAATGGCGTAACGTCGTTATGCGCTTCTTCCAGCTTATAATTAGGCACACGCGGGCTCAAATGATGCACATGATGGTAGCCGATATTTCCTGTTATCCATTGAAATACTTTCGGAAGTTGATAATAAGAGCTACCCTCTACTGCCGCCTTCACATATTCCCACTCGTCATTCTCTTCGAAATATGAATCCTCGAATGTATGCTGTACATAAAACAGCCAAATACCAAGCATCGCTGCAATATAAATAATTGGTCCATGCACCAATAAAAATGCCTGCCATCCTATTGTATAACATAAAAGCGCAACGATGCTAACAATTACGGCATTTGTAAAATACGTATTCATGCGCTCCTTTTTACGGGCACCTTTGCGGTTCAAGCGATTCGTCCATAAAATCAAATACAATGGTCCTAAGCCGAACATAACGATCGGATTACGGTAGAAACGATAAACTAATCGCTCCTTTGGTGATGCTGTCAAATATTCATCAACCGTCATCATCCAAATATCGCCGACACCTCGTTTGTCCAGGTTACCGCTTGAAGCATGATGGACATTATGATCATGCCTCCATTGATTAAACGGAAAACCCGTCAGTATGCCTGTTATATTCCCGACAATCACATTGGCGCGGTTGTTTTTAAAAAACGAGTTGTGGCAGCAATCATGGAAAATAATAAACATTCTGACTACAAAGCCGGCTGCTAAAATGCCGAAAAATAACGTAAGAAAATAAGAAACGGATAAGCTTGCATAAGCAGCGATCCATAGCGCGAAAAAAGGAATAAATGTATTAACTAATTGACGTATGCTCTTCTTCATTTCCGCTTTTTCATACGGAACGACTTGCTTTCGCAGAAGCTTTTGCTGTTGTGCGATATTACTCATAAGCGATTTAATTCCTTTCAATTCATTATAGTAAGCTCATTATAATAAAAAGAAAATCCTCCGAATAGACATAGCTGTCATATAGATAACATGACATTTATCATATATTAGTATGATAAGTCACAAAAATAGAAATTATCTCAAAAAAGAAATACAATAAAGTTGGGATAAAAAAAGAAGATTTTTGTTTGAAATATGATAAAAAAATGTCGAAGCACTAAATTTATCAAACTTTCAAACGTCCTGAGGGGGATTATTATATGGAGCATTTCTCTACTGATTCATTCTTTGATATTATCGGAGAATTGTTTTCGGATGAAATTTCAATTGCTGTTTCGAATACAGAAAAATACATTTACTACCGTCCGAGCAAACGTATTAACTTAAAAATTAAACCTGGTGATGAAATTAAGGAAGGAACAATGGCTTATAAAGCTTTAAGTTCCAAAAAGAAAATTTCAGAATTCATCAACCGAGATGTTTTCGGTATTCCATATGAAGGACAAGCGATTCCTTTTTTCAAAGATGGCGAGCTGCAAGGTTGCATTACCGCTATTTTTCCGGCAACGACACATGGAAAAGCAGTGATTACCGTCAAATCCAATGACGGATGGATTCCTATTCCATTCTCTGATGTCATTTATCTGGAAGCAAAAGAGCGCAAAACATTCGTGTATTCGGAAAAGAACACCGGTACACACAAATACACGTTGCAAGAATTCGATTATATATTGCCAAAAGAATCTTTTATAAGATGCCATCGCTCTTTCATCGTCAACGTGAATCATATCAATGAGATTTTCCCGGATACCCATTCTACATTTATATTATCGATGTCCGATGGTTCTCAAATTCCGGTCAGTCAATCTTATTCTAGTTATTTCAGAAAACTATTATCATTCTAAAAATATTCTGCTTTAACCCTAAAAAACCGTCTTTTATCCGAATTTATTCTAATATCGTCCAAATTTGTCTAATTGATGAACAAGCCGTAGTAAAATAAATTTAGTTCTTACGAAAGAGGGATGAAAATGGCAACTAACTTAGATCGAATTAGAGATCCTCGCCTACATGACAGAATCGTAACGGCTGAGGAAGCTGCTTCTTGGATTCAAGACGGTATGACATTAGGGTTAAGCGGTTTCACTAAATGCGGCGACGCGAAAGCGGTTCCACACGCATTAGTAAAACGTGCTGAAAATGAAACTTTTAAAGTAAACGTACTTACAGGTGCTTCACTTGGAGCGGACGTTGATACAAAAATGGCAGAAGCTGGAATTGTTAACAAACGTACACCATTCCAAGCTGATCCTGTAATGAGAAAAAGCATCAACTCTGGGGATATGTTCTATACAGATATTCACTTATCTCAGTTAGCTGAAATGGTACGTCAGAACACAATTACTGACGGCATTGATTTCGCCATCTTGGAAGCGGTTGCAATCACGGAAGACGGAGTAATCATTCCGACTACTTCAGTTGGTAACAATAACATCTTCGCTGACCATGCTAAAAACATTATCGTTGAGGTTAACTTAGCTCAAGTTCCAGCACTTGAAGGAGTACATGATATTTATACTCCGGAAGAGCAAGGCTCACGTAAAGCAATTCCATTAGAAAATGCTTCTGACCGCATCGGTACTACTGGCATTAAAGTGGATATCGACAAAATCAAAGGTATCGTTATTACAGATTGGCCAGATTCTCCATCAGCTATGGTTGCACCTGATGCTGAAACACAAGATATCGCTAATCACCTATTAGACTTCCTTCGTGCTGAAATCAAAAAAGGAAATCTGACTGAAAAATTAGCGCCAATTCAATCAGGTGTTGGGTCTGTAGCAAATGCTGTTCTTGACGGTATGCTAGATTCTGAGTTTGAAGATTTAGAAGTTTACTCTGAAGTTCTTCAAGATGCAATGTTCGACTTGATTGATGCTGGTAAAGTAAAATTTGCTTCCGCTTCATCATTCACATTATCTGAAGAGAAAATGAAAACTGTTTTCGGAAACTTCGAGAAATATGCGGACAAGATCATCCTTCGTCCACAAGAAATTTCTAATCATCCGGAATTAATCCGTCGTATGGGTCTAATTGCAATCAACACTGCACTTGAACTGGACATCTACGGAAACGTTAACTCAACACACGTTACTGGTACAAAAATGATGAACGGTATCGGCGGTTCTGGTGATTTCGCACGTAATGCCCGCATTGGCATTTTCGTAACAAAATCAATCGCTAAAAACGGTAAAATTTCTTCAATCGTACCATTCGTGTCACACGTAGACCACACTGAGCATGATGTAGACGTTATCGTTACAGAACAAGGCTATGCGGATCTTCGCGGTATGGCACCAAGACAACGTGTTGAAGCAATCATCACAAACTGTGTACACCCAATGTACAAAAAACAACTTTGGGATTACTATACAGAAGCTTTAACAAGAGGCGGACAAACTCCTCACGTATTAGAAAAAGCTTTCGAAATGCATACAAACTTTGCAAAGACAGGCACGATGCTTTTAGAAGAGCAATCTGCTACTGAGCAAAAAGCGTAAAACGAACAATGGGGTAATGGGGTTATAATAGAGAAAAAGGACCGGCATGGGGATGCTGGTCCTTTTTAGTTGTTGAAAAACGCTCGCATTCTTCGTTGCTTGCCTCGACTGACAAGCGTTTTCAAATTAGATAAGTTCTCATTCATTAATACAGCATTAGTTATTAAAATTCTTCAAAGATAACGTACAAATAATTGCTAATACCAAAAAGAAAGAAATCATCATTATTTCGCCGAACCAGCCGTTTTGGTGAAAGAAGATGCCTCCTAGTGCTCCGAGAATGCTAGAGCCGGTATAATAGGCAAATAAATATAACGACGATGCTGCCCCCTTCTCATTTCTGCGCGCCAATATTCCCACCCAGCTGCTTGCAACAGAATGTGAGCCAAAGAAACAGAAAGTAAAAATAATGAGTCCTATTGTTTTGATCCACAACGGTCCTCCCAAAGTCAAAATAGCGCCAACAAGCATCATTACAACTCCGGCAAGCAATACATATTTCCGCTGTCGCTCATCAGCGAGCTTACCCATCCATGCCGAACTGAATGTCCCTACCAAATAAACGATAAACAAAAAGCTGACAACAATTTGTGATAGGTTATAAGGTGGCTCCATCAATGGGATGCCGATAAAATTATACAGTGATACAAATGTACCCATTAATAAGAAACCAAGTGCAAACAGCAGCAGTAAATCTTTTTGCGCCAAACTACCCTTAAATGCCCGCTTCGTTTCCAGCCAACCACTGGCCTGGTGAGTGAGTGACCTTGTGGAATCGGGAAGCATTCTCCAAAACAGTACGGAAATAAGACAAGAAATTGCTCCTAAAACTGCAATCGCCGAAGTCCAACTAATAAAATCTGAAAGCGTTCCGACAATCAGACGGCCAGATAACCCGCCTAAACTATTACCGCTCAAATAGATTCCCATCACATAGCCAAGACTTTTCAGATTAAACTCCTCGGTAATATACGCCATTGCAATCGCCGGGTAGCCGGCAAGTGCCGCACCTTGAATTGCCCGCAAAACAAGCAGCATCGGCATTGAGTCGACTATACCGATTGACACGCATAAAAATGCAGACAATGACAGCGACACACCCATAACGATTTTCCGATTAAATTTTTGCGTGAAAATCGAAACAAGAATCAGACCAATGGCCATCGTTCCTGTCGAAAACGATAAAGATAAACTGGCGATGGCAAGCGATAATCCGTATTGCTCAGCAATAATCGGTATAACCGGCTGCGTGCTGTATAAATCAGCAAACGTCACAAAACTACCTAAAAACAAGGCAATTAAAGCTTTGTTAAAATCCTTTGTACCGCGTTCTATACAGTTCACTTGCTTACGTCCCTTCTTGCTGCGCTTGCTTATTCCCCTAAACAAGCTTATGTTTTTTATCAAAATTACGAAATATCCCAATTCATTACACAATACGACAAATATTCAAAAATTCCTTCATAGCCGTTGAAATAAAAGCATTACGACGTGTCACAAACATCGTGGTGACACGTCCATAATTTTCAGGTACATTTTCACACACCAATTCTCCGGATTCAATTTTTGTTGCCACTACTGATTTAGGCAAAAGTGAGATGCCCATGCCGGCACTGACACAGCCAATTATTGCATCAAGCGAGCCGAATTCCATTGTTTGGATAGGATATTTCCCTTCTGATTCCAGCCATTTCTCAAGTTGGCGACGGTATGTGCATCCGTTTCGGAACACCAATATCTTCGCTTGATCAGTATTCTTCATATGAGCTGCCTTAACCAACACTAATTCTTCCTGAACAAACGGCAAACATACGAGCTCCGGATGATCGACCTGCCCGCCGACAAATGCCCCCTCGAGCTGAAAGGACAGGACATCTTCAACTAATTGAGCTGTCGGTGCGGTTTTCAATTTTATTTCTACTTGCTGAAAAGCTTTCGAATAGACAGCCAGTATAGACGGTAACCGGAAAGCTGCTGTCGTTTCCATCGAGCCAATCGATAAACATCCCTGCGGATTTTCGCTATTATTCACAGCCAGCTTCGCTTCATCTACTAAACTCAATATTTTTTCAGCGTAGAAAAGCAATAACTCCCCCGCTGATGTCAATGTGACCCCTCTGCTGTGCCGGTAAAATAAGTCAGCATGCAACTGTTCTTCCAGTACTTTTATTTTCGCCGTAACATTCGACTGCACATATTGCAGCTCCTTGGCCGCTTTCGAAATGCTACCGTTTTTCGCCACTGCTTGAAAAACTGCTAAGCTTGATAAGTCCACTTCTCTCCCCCATCTCATCAATAATAATGATGGCCTCCGTCAAAAACCTTCATTATTCAAAATATATTGATTATTATACAATTTAATAGATGGAAAGGAGGTCGTCAATGAAAAACAATCAGCACTATGCCGCTGTAATCGGGGGGATACTTCTTCTGGCCATGGCAATGGGAATCAGCCGATTTGCCTACACTCCCATACTGCCTTTAATGAAAGAAGCAACCATGCTCTCGGCTGCCGATTTAGGCTATTTAGCTTCCAGCAATTATGTCGGCTATTTGATTGGCTCACTTTGTGCTGGCTATGTACGTCATTCTAAAATGAAAATACTTAGAGTAAGCGTCCTGTTCAACATACTCTCCACTGCTTCTATGGCTATTGCAGACTCATTTTTCGTATTTCTTGGCTGGAGATGGCTGGCCGGCACGACAAGCGGACTGATTTTTGTTCTTACATCCAGCATCGTCCTTGATTATTTAGCGCGCAACAGCAGCAAACTTACAGGTTATTTATACAGTGGCGTCGGAATCGGCATTGTTTTATCAGGAATGGCTGTTACGTTATTCAATTCATTTTCCACATGGAAAACAGCATGGTTCGGATTAAGCATGCTCTCCCTGCTGATTGCGGTCATTGTATCGGCACTTTGGAAAAGAGTCGAATGGTACTCAGCAACTGATACGGTCCATTCCAATCAAATTTCACCGGGACAGAAGAGCTTCTTGCCATGGCTGATTGTGATTTATGGACTGGAGGGATTCGGCTATATTATTACAGCTACTTTTCTCGTCGATATCGCCTATGAAATTCCGCAATGGCAGGCTTATGCTTCGTATTTTTGGATATTAGCCGGTATGGCTGCGATTCCATCAACACAGCTTTGGCAAAATGCGATGAGAAAATGGAAACCACTCCCGACACTATGTGCCGCCTTTTTGCTGCAAGCAATCGGCATTATGCTGCCTCTGTTTCATCAGCACTTGATCAGCGGCATTCTGTCAGCCGTTTTGTTTGGCATCACCTTTATGGGCATTACGACAATTTGCACAAGCTATGCCCGTCAGCTGGCGCCTGAAAACAGTGTAGCGATTATCGGCAAACTGACGGCCGTTTATGCATTCGGACAAATTATCGGCCCTGCAGTCGCAGGAAATCTGGCCGCACAGACAGGGCAATATAACAGCGCACTGCAGCTTGCTGGAGGCGCTCTACTATTCGCCATATTACTTTCATTAATCGGATATTTTAAAATTAGAAAGGAAAATTTACATGCCATACGTGAATATTAAAATTACAAACGAAGGTGCCACTACTGAACAGAAACAGCAATTAATTCAAGGAACAACAAAACTGCTTCAAGATATACTAGGGAAAAATCCGGCGACAACCGTCGTCGTGATTGAAGAAGTGCCAACTGACAATTGGGGAATTGGCGGAGAATCCGTGACGGTCCGCCGCAAAAGAGGACAATAGGTTGTCTAGCTTCATCTGCCATCTTGATGTGGGAGTCTTACTGTTCCTTAATGCGGGATAAAAGATAAAAAATCAGCCCGATTGCCAATTTTTAAGGAGCAGAGTGGATTTCGCTTCAAGAATTGTGCGCTGCCCAACAAGGATTGCGTCGTCCCAGGAGTGATAGCGCACTCGGCACTTCTAGCTACCGCTCTTAAACTCTATTAATCCCGAAATATTCATTTACAAACAAACTCCGCCTATAAATCACAGGCGGAGTTTGTTAATAATGTATTTTCCTTTTTTCAAACCAAGCCGTCGCAAAGTCAACCAATTCCCGCTGCGGAATTAGGCGGCTTTCCGCTTTGCCGACATAGCCAACAGACACTTCGTGATCTTGTTCAAAATCCTTGCCGAGTTCCGGGAAGCTATCGACATCGTATATAAATTCCTCATATTCCTTCCAGACGCGTTTGCCGTCTTCGATAATCGGCGAGCCTTGCTGAAAGGTAAAGCAGCTATTGGCATAATGTTCTGCCAAGTGAAGGCTTGTATTGTTACCGTAGCCGACACCAAGCAACAACACATACGCATCCAAGTCGTATAATTTTTGTAAAGGAGACTCCTCACCTAATGAAAAGGACAAAGAGTGTTCACTCGTAATAGCCGCTCCGTGCTTGCCCCAAGCGGCAAAGCTTGTCGTTGGATGATACGAACGAGTGACACCTTCATATGTACGAAAGCATTCGACAATAGCGCCCATTCCAAGCGTCGGTGTCGTTTTCGGATCAAAGGCCGGCATCTCTTGGCGAATTGTATCCCACCACTCTTCCGGCACGGGAGGATTTTCCCAAAATGACGGTTCGCTTAAATCAGCTGATTGCGTCGGCACCACAATCGTCCCCTCTTCGCCCACTGCTTCCATTAAGGCGTTAACGACCGCAACCGGACCGCCGCACACCCATCCGAGTGATTTTAACGAAGAATGAACGATAACGGTCATCCCTTTCCGCAATCCGAGCCGCTGCAAATCTGCTTTCAAACTGGCTGTTGTATTTGGCAGCTTCTGTTGTTCCACACTATATTTCGTCATCCATTCATTACTCCCCTCAATAATCACAGTATAGCATACCACAGCTTTTTGTCTTGATGCTGCCTATCTATACCATCCACTGCATACACATAAACCAATTTCCAATGCATTTCCAGCTCTCTCATGTTGTATAGTAAAAATACAGTACTTTAGAAAGGTGGTTTGCGAAATGAGCTTTAATGAAGATTTTGAGATTTTGCTGAAAAAATATACGGAGCTGCTTTTAGGCGATAGTGATGACGAAAAAAAGGATCAAGTCGTGAAGTGGGCTTTATATAGTCACATTGCCAAATCGATGCCGGCGCTTGCACAGCACTGGAATCGTGAATTCCCGGAAGCAAAAGCAGAAGTTGTCCAGCTGATTGCCGAAATTAAACAACTGAACGAAGAACATCGCAAGCAAACGAAGAAAGACTGAAAAAGAGCGCGAACTATAATAGGTTCGCGCTAATCATTACATAACTGTCAAAACCTTTTCAATATGCCGCTCAGGCTGCTTCAGCAATTCGATAATATGGCCATTTTCAAGTTGAATGATGGAACGGAGCAGCCTATATTGATTATTCATCACAATCGTTCCTTTTTGCCCATTGCTTAATTGTACTTTTTTCCCGACAAGCAATTCCGTCATTTTATGTATAAATGTAATGACCGTGATAGGAGCAAATCGGCCGTGCAGTGTATCATTCATATGAGTGATGACCTGATAAAACGGTACCGCTTTTTTATACGGACGCTCTGTGGATAAGGCATGGAAAACATCTGCCACATTTATGATTTTGGCATCGTCTTTTCATTTTCAATGCCAATTTCAGAAATTGTATAATCAAGATTCTTGTATTGGATTTTACCTTTCGATGTTATTTATTTTGTTTCCCGCTTCCCGTAATTGCTGTCCT
>JBJFHH010000239.1:22948-30768 GCA_051893475.1 Bacillus sp. (in: firmicutes)
ATTTTACCTTTCGATGTTATTTATTTTGTTTCCCGCTTCCCGTAATTGCTGTCCTACTGTGCAATGAGAGAGGCAAAACTTATGCGCATACGTTCTGCCAAGCTCTTTTCTGTGGGTGCTGTATACAAAACAGCCCTCGCAATATTCACGAAGTGTCCGGTCGACCTCATCAAGCAGCATCATTCTTTTTTCTTTTTTGCTCATAGCTCCTCCTTGCCAGACAGTTCGATTGTACTATTGATCTCTGTTCCCTCTAAAGCTTGTGATGCAAGTGCATCAGCTTCCTTATTTTCTTTTCTGGATATCGGTTCATAAATCGGATGGATTCCCATCGATTCCATTTTCTCTTCTATACGATCAGCCCATCTGTTCAGCACATCGTCAAAACACGGCCAATCTCCTGAAAGTTGATTCAATACTACTTGCGAATCGCCTTTAAACGTACATGATTGATGATGGACAGCAATTTCTTCTAAAAGACGCAAACTTTCATAAAAGGCCGCATACTCTGCTTCGTTATTTGTATCCAACTGTTCCATCAACTGATTTTGACGGATACGGTATGACTTATCATTTTGCTTATAATATACAATGACACCAATTCCGGCCAGTTTATTTTCACGATTGAATCCGCCGTCAAAGTACACTGTCACGTCTTGAGGTTCTTCCTTCACTTCCTCAAGCAGCTTCTTCAATTCCTTTTTGCTCCATTTAAGCTCTTTCTCATCCGTGAACGTAATATCATGCGCTCTTCCCGTCTTCTCCAAATCTTCGGCAATGATTAGAGCAGCCGCTCCATCGATATAATCCGATTGAAATATACAAGCAGGTTTTCTGGAATGTTTATACTTCCATGTCACATAAACTTTCATATCGACAGCCTCCACTCTTTCTACTCGACTGAAAAAATTCCCATCCACCCTTTTTATACTTCGGGATTGAATAATCTCAGATTGTTTATTATTATATACAAATGGCTGTTGAAAATGAAAGCTTTCGAATGTTTCTTTCACAGCTGAAAAACTTCATATTAAAGCGGTTCGAAACCATCCCGCTCTATCAAAACTAGGAGGTAACATGAAATCATGTTCAATGAAATTTTTGGTTTAATTTTTATTCTTATTAACTTTGGCCTCGTCTTGCTGATGTATCGCATGTTCGGCAAAACCGGCCTATTTGTATGGATCGGATTTTCAACGGTTTTATGCAATCTTCAAGTCATCAAATCGATTGAAATATTCGGCATGTCTGCCACACTTGGAAATACGATGTATGCTTCCGCCTTTCTTGTGACAGATATCATCAACGAACGTTACGGTCAAAAGGACGCAAAGAAAGCCGTTTGGATGGGCTTCTTTACATTACTGGCTATGACGCTAATTATGCAAATGGTGCTATTATTTGAGCCGGGAGCAGAAGATTTTAGTCAAAGCTCTTTAGAAAGCATTTTCGGATTGCTGCCGCAGCTGGCAATTGCAAGCTTAGCAGCCTATGTGGTCAGCCAATATACCGACGTATTGATTTTCTCCGCGATTCGCAAAAGATTTCCGAAGGATTCTCAATTCTGGATTCGCAATAACGGCAGCACATTGATCAGTCAATTACTTGATACACTTGTCTTCACAAGCATCGCTTTCTGGGGACTATATTCATTCGACGTATGGCTGCAAATCTTCTTCACAACCTATATATTAAAAGCTGTCATATCAATACTTGCAACACCATTCGGCTACGCAGCAAAACGCTTCAAATTCGCCGATGAAGAAGAACAAAAAGAAAAATTACAGAAAGCTATATAAACGGAAACCGGCAGATTTGCCGGTTTTTTTGTGTTTGGTGCCTGTCACTCCCCGGTTTTTGTCGATTCTTAGCGAAAGACACCACCCGATTTTTCATTCGCGAACATTCGACAAACATTATATAATATGGTAAAAGGTAAATATTACACATAGATGGAGGACTGGACTTCAATGTTAGAGGTATATATTGATGGTGCGAGTGCAGGGAATCCAGGTCCAAGCGGGGCCGGGATTTTCATGAAGGAGAATGGCGCAGTTGAGCGTTTTGCGATACCGCTCGGCCTGATGGATAATCATGAGGCGGAATATTGGGCGTTAATTAAGGCTTTGGAGATTTGCTGTAAGAAGAACGCACAAACCGTTTCCTTCCGTACTGATTCGCAGGCGATTTGGTCGGCAATGGAAAAGGAATTCGCCAAAAATAAAAAGTATGCCCCACTTTTAGAGCAAGCTGTGAAACTATCAAAGGAAATCCCGTTATTTTTCATTAAATGGATTCCAAACAGTCAAAATAAAGCTGCCGATGAACTGGCCCGCAAAGCTGTTCAACAATGCAAGGAAGACATTAGTTGAACAAGAAAATCATCGCAGATTTCACACTGCTTCTCGTCGTATTTATTTGGGGCTCGACGTTCGTTATTGTGCAGGATGCGATATCTTTTCTGACACCATTCAGCTTTAACGCTATTCGCTTTTTTATTGCTTTTATTATTTTATTGATCATTTATTTCATTTTCACGAAAAAGGACAAGCTTCATTTCACGAAGGACAGCATCAAATCAGGATTCGTAATCGGAACTTGGCTTTGCCTCGGATATGGTTTTCAAACATTCGGTTTACTTTATACAACGCCTGCTAAAGCCGGGTTTATTACTGGATTAAGTGTCGTCTTGGTGCCATTGTTTTCATTTCTGTTATTAAAATACGCATTAAACCGCAACATCATCCTTGGCGTGATTTTTGCCGCTGCCGGTTTATATATGATGACGATGATGCAAAGCTCTTCGTTCGGCATCGGCGACTTTCTCGTGCTTTTATGTGCGGTCAGCTTTGCGATGCATATTATTATGACAAGTAAATACGCTGCGAAACACCATGCAATGCCTTTAACAATTTTGCAAATCGGCGTTGTCTCGCTGCTGTCGTTCATCGGCAGTCTCTTATTTGAAGAACCGAGTAAAATGTATCGGTTAGATGTACTATTGCAGCCTGAAGTCGTAATCGGATTGCTTGTAACCGCTATATTAGCAACAGCATTTGCGTTTCTTGCGCAAACGTATTTTCAGGCGTATACCTCCCCTACCCGCGTTGCGTTAATTTTTGCACTGGAGCCGGTATTTGCCGCTTTGACATCATACTTCGTCATTAACGAAGCTTTTACAGCCAGTATGATTGCTGGTTGCGCTCTGATTTTAGTTGGCATCATTTTAGCAGAATGGCCGGTTAAAAAAGCAACCAAACTTCAAAATCAGCATCATAGTCATTGACATACATAGAGGACTGCCCGCAAGCAGTCCTCTTTTCTGATCATGACAAAGCTTGGCGTTCCTCTTCAATTCGTTCATTCGCAATTCTCTCAAATAACGGCACGACATCACGAATCTCTGTAACAGCCGTTTGTACATAACCCCAACCCGCATTTCTCAGCCGAAGCTTATCCCGCAACTTCTCACTCGAAAACGGTAAAAACGGAGCAAGCAACTGTGATAAATTAGCAATCATCTGCAGACATGTGAAAATTGTTTGCTCACAAGCCACTGAATCGTTTTTGATTTGAACCCAAGGCTGCTGCTCGTCAAAATACTTATTCGCTTTCCTCACAAATGCAAATATCGTTTCAAGCGCCTGCTTCATTTTCCCTTCCTCAATCAATACGCCGACTGTCTTATACAATCGTTTGATTTCCGCTTCAATTTCACCATGAACTGGCTGTACCGAGATGTGGCCATTCAAATTTTTCTCAATGAATTTCAACGTCCGATTGACAAAGTTTCCGTAAGCTCCCAACAGTTCGCTATTATGACTATAAATAAATTCACGCCATGAAAAATCGGTATCACGCTGCTCTGGCGCATTGATGGTCAGGAAGTAGCGGATGCTGTCGCTATCGTAACGATCCAACAAATACGGCAGCCAAACGGCCCAATGACGGCTTGTGGAAATTTTTCGTTTTTCAAGCGTTACATACTCATTGGAAATTATGTATGTCGGTCTTTGCTCGATTTTGGCCGCACTCATGATTGCCGGCCAAATAATACTGTGAAACGGTATATTATCTTTCCCGTGCACATAATAGGCTTTCGTTTCCTTTTGCCAAAACGGCAAATGACTGATGCCCGTTTGCTTTTCCCAAAGCCGGCTCGCCGTATAGTAGCCTGCCACCGCCTCCATCCACACATATATTTTCTTCGCTTCATAGCCTTCAAGCGGAATCGAAACGCCAATCGGCAAATCTCTCGTAATCGCGCGGTCCTGCAGCGTTTCATTTGTATACCGATTGCTGAGCTCGACAGCATTATCTCGCCATTTCCCTCTTCCATTTGCAATCAGCTCTTCGATTTCCTTTTGAAAAGCAGACAACTTGAAATAGAAATGCTCGGTCGGCTGCAAGGAAGGCTCGGTTCCGCAAATTTTACAGCTCATCTCCAGCAGCTCCCCCGCCTCGAACAGAGCTGAGCAATGATCACATTGATCACCGCGTGCAGGCTGACGGCAATTCGGACAAGTCCCTTCCACATATCGGTCCGGCAAAAACTGCTCACATGGACCGCAATATAGCTGCTGCTCTTCTTTTTTATAAATATATCCGTCATTATGCAAGCTCAGAAACAATTGCTGCACCACTTCATGATGATGCTTATCATCTGTTCTTGTATAACAATCATAAGTAAATCCAAGTTTCTCAAAGCAAGCAGCAAACTCCTGATGATAGTGCTCTTGGATTTCTTGCACAGATACCCCTTCCTGCTTCGCGCGAATAGCAATCGGCGTTCCGTTGCAATCACTTCCTGATACGTACAGCACCTCCTCACCCTTCAACCGATAATAGCGAGCCAAAATATCGCCCGGCAACAAACTTGATATATGACCGATGTGAAGCGATCCATTCGCATACGGCCAAGCCCCTCCAATAAAAACTGCCATTTTGTTCATCCTCCACTCAAAATTTGATAATTGTCTAGCTCCAGCACCCCAACGCCTAATGTACTTCGCCATCCTCCCTAAGCGCTGAAATGTGGCATCGGTCCGCAAGTAAGGTACAGCGACTATGGCTGCTACGTCCTGTAGCAACGTCGCTGTGACTCTCATCCGAAAGATCCGCAGTCCATACAGCGCTAAACAGGTTGCTTACGCTTTTCTAATAAAAAAACCCCGCCCTCTTCTTTATAAAAAAGAAAAGGACGGGGATTACTCCGCGTGGTACCACCTTTGTTCTCTGAAAGTTCGCACGTTCAGACTTGTTCAGTACGGAATGCGCCTGCATTCTTATACTGTGACTATTTGTAACGAGAGCCAAACCTCGTCGTAACCTACTAGATTCTCAGAATCTTTCAGCACGCAGCTCCAAGGCCATTGTTCAAATGCGCCGTCTTGCTTCTTCTCAGCTACCGAAGCTCTCTGTACAGACCGCCTTCATTTTACTTTTCCTCTTCAACGCTTTTAATGATTATTCCAATTATTATACAAGCAACTTATAATCTTCTGCAAACTTTAGTGCCTCTTTACGGGATTGAACCTCCTGGCTCATCATCGATTCCAGCAGAGAAATAAAGAAGCTGCCATCGAATGTTATTTTCGACTTCAGCGTCAGCTCAATTGCCGCGTTCACTAATTCATCCGGTGCATTCGTCATTTCTTTGCCAAAAAAAATAAAGCCCTTTCCGTCTTCTCCTAGTTGAAATCCCTTCGATTCTAGCTGTTCGATATATTGCTCTACCTTCATATATGTATGCAGCCCTTTCATTAAAAACGAAACTTTACTAATAATCTTACATGACCAAATCGACAATTTCCACGACTATTTTCACAAAAGTATAAAATTATTACAAAATTAGACATCGCTTCTCCAACAATAACCATTGACCTCAAGTTAACTTGAAGGCTTATACTTTTTATTGAGAGGAGGCAAACAATATGAAAATTAAAGAAGTCAGCGAGAAATATAACTTATCCGTTTCGACTCTGAGATATTATGAAGAAATCGGTTTGATCGAACCTGTCAACAGAGTAAACGGCATTCGAGACTATCAGCAGGAAGACCTGCACAGAATTGAATTCATCATTTGCCTGAAAGACGGCGGACTGCCTTTAGAGCTTGTAAAAGAATATTTTGACCTTTACCATCAAGGCGACGAAACATTGAAACAACGCGAGGCACTGCTTATGAAGCAGCACGATTACTTGATGGAGCAAAAGGCAAAATTACAAAAATCGATTGATTACATCGATTTCAAAATTCATTTAACGAAAGAAAATATACGTAAACTTGAACAAGTTGGGAGTACAGCGCAATGAAGACGTTATATTTAATGAGACATGGACAAACATTATTCAATTCCCGGAAAAAAATTCAAGGCGCATGTGACTCGCCGCTTACGGATACAGGTATTAAGCAGGCACAATTTGTCGGTACATTTTTCAAGAAAAATAACATTAATTTCGACCAAGCCTACTCCTCTACTCAGGAAAGAGCGAGCGATACGCTGGAGCTTGTGACGGATATGCCGTATACGAGATTGAAAGGATTGAAAGAATGGAACTTCGGAACGTTTGAAGGCGAAAGCGAAGACTTAAACCCGCCAATCGATCCAAAACGAAAAACATACGGTGATTTCTTTCTGCAATACAATGGCGAATCCGACATTCAAGTAGCAGAAAGAATGAATAATTGCTTAACAAATCTTATGGAAAAGGACGACCACCGCACTGTCTTGGCAGTCAGCCACGGCGGCGCCTGCTATGCCTTCTTGCGAAAATGGGAAGATACAATTGTTCGAATTTCTAATTGTGCGATTTTAAAGTTTGAATATAAAGATAGAGAGTTTAAGTTTATTGAAGCGATTAATCATGATTTTGACTTTTAATACATACAAAAACCCCGCACATTGGATTGGCGGGGATTTCTTATTACTTAAACTTCGACATAAGCCCTTTCAGCTCGTGATTATGAATCATGTCCAACACTTTCTCGTTATCATATTGATAACGAGCCGATTGCACATCCCAAGTCAGCGGAACATCACATTTGATGGTTGCCAACTGTCTCGATAAATGAAGCATTTCCAATGATTCCTCGATTTTCTTGCGCTGTCCGGCAGTTAAGGATGGCAAGTTTTCCAAAATGCCTTCAACTGTCTCATATTGCTGCAGCAGCTTAATCGCCGTTTTCTCACCGATTCCTTTTACACCCGGATAGTTATCGGCCGTGTCACCCATTAAACCTTTCAAATCAATCATTTGCTGTGGCTTAATGCCCTTCCAGTCGAAAAATGTCTGTTCATTATGCGTTTCATAATTACCGTAGCCTTTTTTCAGCAGCGTTACCGCAATTGAATTCTCAATCAGCTGCAGCATGTCCTGATCGCCGGTAATAATATTCACATCATAGTCCATGCGATGCGTTTTAGCAATTGTACCGATGCAATCATCTGCCTCAAAGCCGGCAATTCCGATATTCGGAATGTCGAATGCTTCGACTGCTTCCTTCGCCAAGTCAAACTGCGGAATCAATTCCTCAGGAGGCTGGCTGCGGTTGCCTTTATAATCCGGAAACATATCCGTACGAAACGTCTTACTGCCCATATCCCAGCAGACCGCGACATATTGCGGATTGAAGTGATCGACCGCCATCAGCATATGCTTCAGCATCCCCTGCACGCCATTCGTCGGCACACCTTTAGAATTATACATAAATTGCCCTGTCATCGCCGTCGCATAAAAAGCGCGGAACAACAGCGCCATACCATCTACTAACATTAAATTCGATCGATTGTTGCTATTCAACGTGCTCACCTCTATAAC
>JBJFHH010000240.1:0-1859 GCA_051893475.1 Bacillus sp. (in: firmicutes)
TTTTCCTTATAAAAGTCCCCGTCAGCCGACAGCAGCAAAAACTCCGCCAACCGATTTTCCAGCGGATAAGCAAGGCTTTGCGTATATTTCGCCGCCATCACCATTTCCTTATTGCTTAATGAAATACATAAGTACTTCAAAAATGCCGGATCATTCAAAAGTTGTTCTTTGCACGAAAGAATAGGTACTGCGAAGCAAATCGTTTTCGCCGAAGTTTGGATGCCCTTTGTATAATAAGCCTCGTTCAGCAGTTCCATTTCACCAAAAAACGTACCGGGCTGAATGAAATTGATGAGGGACACTTTGCCATTTGCATGTGTTAAATATATTTTCGCCTTCCCCTCAACCATGTAATATAAGTATTCCGGATACGAGCCTTCCTTCAAAATGAATTCCCCTCGTTCAAACACCTGCACCTGTATGTGCTCGACGACAGGAAAGGAGAATAACGACTGAAAAGAATGGTTTTCAATGTAGGTCGTGCGCAGCGGCTCTGAAATAATATTCATTTTTTCCTCCAACAAACAAAAAGTGTGAGATTTCTCATATTATTGTAGGGAATTCCGTGCTAATATGCAAAGAAATGGAGGGATTTTCATGAATCAACAGCGATGGATGTCGCAGAACTTTTTCTTATTTTTTATGACTTGGGGGATTTTTTTGCCATATTGGACCGGCTGGCTCATTGATGCAAAAGGGCTGACGGTGGCAGAAGCAAGCTTAATCATGAGTTTCAGCTTAGTCGCACGCGGCGTTTCCACCTTATTTGCTTTTCCGGTCGCATCGAAATATTACAGCAATAAACGAGTCATAACTTTGCTGATGATTACCGGACTGATTACGGCACTTCTTTATTTACCGGCATCATCTTTTACTGCTCTTTTTGCCGTAACATTCTTATTCAGCTTTTTCTACCCGGCGATTATGCCGGCACTCGACAGTACAGCAGGCGTTTTAATGCAGCATGGCAACCTGCAATACGGAAAAAGCCGCTCATACGGCTCATTCGGTTTTATCGTTTCTGTACTAATTATCAGCATGATTACAGGCTTCTTTGGAGATACCGCCATTTACTGGACGATGATTGCCGGGCTTGGCGCCATGCTTGCTCATTCATTCATACCGGCACCGGCTGTTTTAATGCAAAAGCCGGACAGACGGGAAAAGAAAAATCAGTCATTCCGGAGCCTAATGAAGATTAAAGGCTTCCCAATGGTGCTGCTAATTGTGATATTGCTTCAAGGAGCTCATGCATCCTACTACAATTACGGCTACATATATTTGCAGGACTTAGGTGTTGCTAAGTTTTATATCGGCATGATCATCAACATCGGCGTTCTATTTGAAATTTTATATTTTGCAAAAGCCGACAGCTGGTTTGGCAAATGGAAGCCGGCATCCTTGCTGCTTCTTGCCGCAGCAGGTTCGACATTGCGCTGGCTGCTCGTCTATTTCTTCCCGAATATTTGGGTATTCATCTTTTCGCAAAGCTTGCACGCCCTCTCATTCGGGGTGGCGCACTACGCCTTTATTTTATATATCACGCAGCATTTGCCGAAAGCGCAAATTCCAAATGCCCAAGGTGTTTATTCCGCATTGGCGCTAAGCTGGGGCACGGCCGTACTGACACTGCTCGGCGGCTATTTATACGAAATTGAACCGAGACTGGCCTTCCTCGGCATGATCGTTTTCACCATACCGGCACTGCTACTAACTCTGCGTCTGCAGGTAAAATCTTATCAACCGGTTTCTGTACAGAGCTAAACGAACAGCACACAATGAAATTAACTCGTTGTGTGCTGTTTTTATAAACAGTATAAAGGAGCTGAGAAAATGAAAAAGTATCTTGTATTTATCAT
>JBJFHH010000241.1:0-1857 GCA_051893475.1 Bacillus sp. (in: firmicutes)
CAGCTGAGAAAATGAGTAAAACGCCTAAAAAGAATTTACAGGAGACCGAATTTTCAACAGAGTTTGCTGGCGGTGAAAATGAAAATCCGGCTAAAGGATTTAACCGAAACTCGAAGCAGGGAAGGCAAGGGAAATAAGCAGACAGAAAAAACGTCGGGAGAAGCTGACGTTTTTTCTGTTTTTATCACAGTCTGACTTTAACCTCAGTGCCGTCGTTAGCTTTAACATCTACCAGCACGATTCCCTTATGTTTTTTCAGTTCCTTGACGATCGGCTTCAAGGTTTTTTTGTCTAGTTGCGGGAAAGCGAAGTCCAGTTTCTTTCTTTCGAGGCGCTCTTTTGTCCATTTATGAGCCTTTTGCTGAAAAAGTTTTGAAGATACGATGGAAACAGCTACGTTTAAAAAAGCATATGGAATGGGGAGGTTGAACTGCACGTCTTTTGTTTTCACTTTCACATGCATCATAAGCAAATCACTACTCAATGATGACCGAAACGGTATCCCCGTTTGCCGATTTAATATCAATGATTTGGCCATCTAGCTCGTTTTCGATTGCTTCTATAATCAAGTTTAAGTCTAAATCTTTAACGTATGTTTCCGATTGCGGAATGCTCGCTGCAATGCTGTGACCGGCCATTAACAGTGCTTTGAGCAGTTTTATAGGCAAATTGACCGTGACATTATCATTTTCAGCCGATACAATTCGGATCTTTAGCGCTTTATCTGCATATTGTGCTGGTGCATGATCAGGTTCTTTTTTGTCTTTCAATACTTGAATCAGCTCAGAGGCCTTATCTGCATCAATCTTTCCATCTTGAACCATTGTTAACACGCGTGTAATTTCATCTTTCATCATAAAATCCTCCCTATTCCTCTTTTAAAAGCTTGATTGCTTCTTCCGGCGTGATCTCGCCATTTTCCAGCATTGTCACAACTTTTTTCTCGTCTATTTCACTCTTCTTTTTCTGCTCATATCCAAGCGCTGAAATGATGTCAGTCAGCTTGCCGCGAACCGTTGGATATGAGATTCCCAGTTCCTTTTCAACTTCTTTAATATTCCCTCTGCATGTTAAAAATACTTCTGCAAAATGAAGCTGATCCGATGATAGGGACGCCAACTTAGATAATTCAAATTCATTTTCAATCGTAGTGTGGCAATGCGAGCAATGTAATTTTGTAATTTTTAATTTTTCACTGCATACAGGGCAATTCGTGATTACTTTATAAGCCATTTTGAAATTCCTTCCTTATATTTGATTCGATTGTATAATAGGAATTTTAAAATGTAAATATAAATATTTAACTTTTTTATTTAGATAAATTAATAATATTGATTTGTTTATTAACTTTATTGTTTCGACCATTGTTCCTTCCACTGGAAATATAATTCGCCATTCTCATTCATAAATAGATCTTTAGGGTACGGTAAAGCGAGTTCAGGCATATGATTTGGATGAAAATAGCGAAGTTCAGCTGTTTCGTTATCTGTCGGGTTTAGTTCCCCGCCTTGAATTACGCAATCAAACATAAAGACGTTATACTCGACTTGATGACCATTTGGATATTGGTAACGAAAGTCTTTCCCGCCAAACACGCCAACTAACTTTCTGGGTACAACAAGTAAGCCTGTCTCTTCCCGTACTTCACGAACAATAGCTTCTGCCGGAGCTTCGCCAAGCTCAATTGCACCGGCAGGGAGGCTCCACTTCTCACCGTTGCCTTTGTTTTGCAGTAAAATTTCTCCTGAATCATTTCGGACAATAGCTGCCACACTTGGCATAAAAATGAGCTCATTCCCGACTTTTTCTCGGAGTTTTTTATAATAATTCGACATTCCCATGATTTAACCGCCTTGA
>JBJFHH010000242.1:0-1849 GCA_051893475.1 Bacillus sp. (in: firmicutes)
AATCCACCCAATCGCTCAACGCTATCCACCCAAATCAAAACCAACATTCTCTTCCAGGATACAACAAGGGCTGCAAGCAGCATGTAGCCACGTGCAGCCCTATGTTAATGTTATGATTATGATATTACTATTTATTACTTCAACACAGCACGTATAGCTCTGCCATACAATGCTTCAGTGGCATAATTGAAGCGTTGCCAATGGAGTTCTATATGCGGGTTGCCACTTGAACGTCTAAAATAAAAAATTTGTGAATATGTCGTATTGTCCTCACAAGTAGAAAGCCAATAAGATGCATATTTATTATTGTTTAAAGCATAAGTTGGATTAGGGTCCCTAACACCCGTAAATGGAATGAAAATGTTATTTCCAACATAATCATCTTTTCCGGAAATCTTGAATCCAGATAACGTACATCCTGTTACATATTGTACAGTACTACCGTTGCACCATGTCCAATCCACATAAGTACCCTCCTGTGGTATTCCTAAGATATCAGCTTCAACCTTGTCGAAATGTGCAGCATAATTTATTATTCCAGTAAACAAATTCTGAATACAGTTATTTGTAGGAATCTCCCAATTGCTGCCCCATAATACACTTGCTACGTCATTGTAGATTGGGAGAATAAATCCTGAAGAAATATTGCCTGAATAATAATCGGCCGTAGAACCTTCACAACGGAAATCTGTCAAACCGCCCCAACAATAGATACCACCTAAATCGGCTGTATTATTATTGTCACTGACAGAATAATCTTTATTTGCCAGAGAATAGTCGGTAATAGTAGCTCCAACATTGAACTGAGCAAAATATGGGCCATCTGCCCAAAGCTGGACAGCATTACGCGAATTTACAGTACCGTTACTGAAATCAACAGATATAGGCTTAACATTCTTACCACCGGCAAATGAGATTGTTGAAGATCCTGCCTTTGTCTTGACTGTCGCTGTGTGGTTTGCCGTATTGTAGTAAGTATAGCTGATTTCAGGAGACAGGATGTCGCCCTTCTTGACGGCAATATAATAGTCGCCTGGTTCAAGTACCTTATTAGCTGGTGCAACGAGAACTACACTGTTGAGCGAAGAACCTGACACTGGAGCAATAGCATTTGAAGTGATTTCCATCTTACCTGATAATTCTTTAGAACTGCTGATACAGATAGAATGCACGTTCCCCTCATTCACCGTGACTTTAAGGAAGTTCACAGCATAAGTAAGTGTCGGTTCTGTATCGCTACCAATGTTGTACATGATGGCAGCAGCCTTGTCGAACGACCCCTTGGTGGCTGACTGAACTGATGGAATCTCGCAAGTGAGTTTGCTGTTGTCATTGTCCCATGTGGCAGTAGCCTGATATGGGTACATCATTGCTGTTACAGCACTGATAGTAGGCTGTTCGGCAACGATATTGAATATTCCAGCGGGTCTTGTGCTAGTAGTTGTGAACTTTGAACCTCCTGCAGCAGAAGTTGCGCTGAATACGCTCAGGGCATCACCATACTGCCAATTAACTATGGTATTGTCTGTTGCATCAACTGCTGCACGTGTGGCTGCCCATGTAGTAGCACCGACCTGAGTGATGCCATTTGGATGATTATCAATAACTTCGTTGAGTTCAGCATCCTTGCTGCAAGATGCGAGCATAGCTGCGAAAGCTACGATAGTATAAATGTACTTCTTCATCGTCTTACAGTTTTAGAATTCATAATTTTCGTCATAGCTAAGACTTTGGGTATTAGTTCCTGACTCCCTAATGTTAACATTGTTGTTCTGAGTAGCCCAAGTGTCGTCAATGCTGATGGAGAACTGCTGATTGGCGTTCACACTGAACTTACCATTGATGTTGG
>JBJFHH010000243.1:0-1894 GCA_051893475.1 Bacillus sp. (in: firmicutes)
ACTTTTTCTATGTTATGACCTGGATCGACAATATTTAAGCCTGCCATCATCGCATCGTGGGCTGTGTGGTAATACATATCACCCGTCACATAGACATCAGCGCCTGCAAATTTAGCGGACATAAAATATTTGTTTCCGTCTCCGCCTAAGACGGCTACCTTTTTGATTGTATCACTCAAGTTGCCGACTACACGGACGCCTTTCACATCGAAAGCCTCTTTGACGTAAGCGGCAAATGCTTCAAGCGACATTTCCTGAGGCAGCTCGCCCACTCTGCCAAGTCCCAATGGTTCAGCTTTATTGGCTAAAGAATAAAGATCATAAGCGACTTCTTCATACGGATGTGCCTTAATCATCGCTGATAATACTCGTTTTTCGATATCTGCTGTGAAAACTGTCTCGATTTTCACTTCTTCGACACGCTCTAATTGGCCTGTCGTGCCGATATACGGGTTTGTTTCTTCTCCCGGCATAAATGTGCCGTGGCCTTCTGATGCGAACGTACAATGGCTGTAAGCGCCGATATGACCTGCTCCGGCATTACCGAGCGCATCGCGAACTTGCTGTTCCGCCTCTTTAGGCACAAATACCGCAAGTTTTTTCAAGCCAACCTCATATGTCGGAGCTAGTACTTTTGTATTTTGCAGCTGCAGCGCTTCAGCAATCCAATCGTTGACGCCACCTTTTGTCACATCCAAATTAGTATGGGCCGCATAGACGGTAATATCGTTTTTAATCAACTTTTCAACAATTCTTCCGGCCGGCTGATTTGTATCAATCTTTTGAAGCGGACGATAGATTAGCGGATGATGGGCAATAATTAAATCCACTTGTTTTTCGATTGCTTCATCTACCACTTCCTCCAGTACATCCAGAGCAATCATGACGTTTTTTACCGGTTTGTTCAATGAACCGATTTGCAGACCGATTTTATCGCCTTCCATCGCCAAATGCTTCGGTGAAAATTGTTCAAACGCCGCGATGACCTCAAAGCCGTTAGGTATTTTCGCCATTATGATAACGCCTCCTCCACATATGTGATATAAGCGCGCAATTGCTTCTCTTTCTCAGCAGAAGACTCTGTTTTTCCGCTCGCTTGCAATTGCTGAATGATGTTTTTCCAATGCTTGCTTTCCGCTGTCCATTTTTTGCGGAATACATCAGAGCATGTCTTTATTAGAAATGGACCAAGCAACAGCTCTTTCTCTGTTTCATTTGTATATGGCGCTGAGCCGTTGCCTTTTTCCGCAACAAGAATCTCGTAAATTTTGCCGTCTTCTTCAAGAATCGTCTCGTCGATTAATTCCCAGTCATTTTCGATCAGCCATTTGCGGATATTGATTGCTTGAATATTAGGTTGAAGGATTAATCTTTTGGTGCCGACAAGCTTATCTTTACCTCTTTCAAGAATGGATGAAATAAGCGTTCCGCCCATGCCTGCAATCGTAATGCACGTTGCTTCCCCCGGAGAAAGCACGTCTAGGCCGTCACCTTTACGGACAGATATTTGCTGCTCTAAGCCTTCCTCTTTTACTTGATTCAGAGCGCTTTTAAATGGACCGTCCACTACTTCGCCTGCAATGGCAGAAGCTGCAATGCCTTTATGCACCGCATAGCAAGGCAAATAAGCATGATCCGAGCCGATATCAGCCAGAATGCTTCCTTCCGGTATGTAAGTTGCTACTGTATGTAATCGTTTAGATAAATTTTCGCTGTTCATGTTTGTTTGTCACCTTTTCTTTTTCTTTTCCCCCTACAGTATAAAGAACATATCCTTTACTATGCAACCTTAAACAAAAAACGACCGGTATACACCAGTCGCCCTTAGCTTGCCTTATAACGAAGACAGCCATTCCGCCACACTGTCAATTTGCTCCTCAGGAACAAGTCCTGC
>JBJFHH010000243.1:1994-30400 GCA_051893475.1 Bacillus sp. (in: firmicutes)
ACGAAGACAGCCATTCCGCCACACTGTCAATTTGCTCCTCAGGAACAAGTCCTGCAGGCATTGACCCTTTACCATTACGCAAAGTTTCTTTAATTTCGTCAGCTGATAATCTCTCGCCAACTCCGGTAAGTGCAGGGAAACCGCCCACTCCTTCATAATTACCGCCATGACAGTTGATACAGCCGGCAGCTTGATAAAGCTCTTCCGGAGTACCTGCCACTTGCTCACCATTTGATTCTCCGCCTTCCTCTTCTGTTGAAGCTTCTTGATTGAGTCCCACAAAGGAAAGAGTAAACATTAACACAATACCCATTACCATAATTAATACAAATGGAATAACCGGATTATTCTTCATTTCTCCTACCTCCCCTATGTACCTTTTAAAATCTGCATTTTATAAATTCAAACTACATTTATTTTACTTTAATTCAGATAATTGGAAAACCCCCAATAGACAAATGTTGGAATATTTTCGGAAATTAGACATATATAGAGGTTTTTTATAAAATCCCGAAAAATGAGCCGACAAAGTAAAGAATGACAGCTAATCCTAGCCATCCAGCAACCGTGAAATACAAATAGTCTGTTTTTCTGCCGACGACAAGCCAGATGAGACAGTTAATAAATAAAACGGCATATAACAACAGCGTCTGCGCAGGAAAGAATAGTTCCCAGACTCTTACCGACATAAGCAGCAGAGTGATAGCCGCCGCTATCATAGGATACAATAATGATTTTTGCTTTTTGAGCTGATAGTAGGTTATCCCTAAAAGCAAGCAAATGAAAAATGTGAAAAGAGACATTTGCATTGCTCCCTTAATTTCTGTAAAATAATTTACAATTAAAGCGGTCATAAGAATGAGACTGATTAAAATCTCAGTCAGGAAATAACGGATTTTTTTCTTCGGGGGTTCTGTTGTAGTCTGCAGCTCCAATTCTCCTTCCGAATAAAGTGCCAGTAAGTAATCACAGTACTTTTCCGGCAAAATTCTCGTCTGTTTCCAATATAAGATTTCATTCAATATGACTTTCTTTCTCGTCTCATTCATTATTCATACACATCCTTGAACAGATCTCTATTATTTATATCGGGTCTTATTCGAAAAATTACAACGTGAAAGCGCTTTTTTTAAAAGGATAAAAAAAATAAACCATAAGTTTGCAAAAACTCCTGCAAACCTATGATTTATTTATATAGAGCTGCTGACTCCGAAATGCTATTCTAAAAAGTCTTTCAAGCGTTTGCTTCTGCTTGGATGTCTTAGTTTTCTTAGAGCTTTTGCTTCGATTTGACGAATACGTTCGCGCGTAACGCCAAACACTTTGCCCACTTCTTCAAGAGTGCGTGTTCTGCCATCGTCTAAACCGAAACGAAGTCGAAGAACATTTTCTTCACGATCTGTTAATGTGTCAAGCACATCTTCCAGCTGCTCTTTTAGTAACTCATAGGCAGCATGTTCAGATGGGGAAGTTGCATCTTGGTCTTCAATGAAGTCACCTAAATGCGAGTCATCTTCTTCACCGATCGGTGTTTCAAGTGAGACAGGCTCTTGAGCGATTTTTAAAATCTCTCTTACCTTTTCCGGTGTCAAATCCATATCTTCTGCGATTTCTTCCGGAGTTGGTTCACGTCCTAAATCTTGAAGTAACTGACGTTGGACACGAATTAATTTATTAATGGTTTCAACCATATGCACAGGAATACGGATTGTTCTCGCTTGGTCGGCAATAGCACGAGTGATTGCTTGACGAATCCACCAAGTTGCATACGTACTGAATTTAAAGCCTTTGCGGTAATCGAATTTCTCAACCGCTTTAATAAGACCCATATTACCTTCTTGAATCAAGTCAAGGAACAGCATACCGCGACCGACATATCGTTTAGCGATACTTACAACAAGTCGGAGATTGGCTTCAGCCAAACGACGTTTTGCTTCCTCATCACCTTGCTCGATTCTTTCGGCTAAGGCAATTTCTTCTTCCCCTGAAAGCAAGTCGACACGACCGATTTCTTTCAGGTACATACGTACAGGATCATTGATTTTTACACCTGGAGGAACACTTAAGTCATTTAAATCAAACTCTTCTTCTTTTTCCAACTGCTTTATATTAGGATCACTTTCTCCGTCTTCGTCTGCAAGAACTTCAACACCTTGCTCACCTAAGTATTCAAAGTATTCGTCCATAGCATCGGAATCCAACTCAAACGTTGAAAGTTTTTCGCTAATTTCATCATAAGTGAGGACACCGCGTTTTTTCCCTGCTTCAAGTAATTGATCCTTTACTTGATCAAGTGTTAATTCATTTTCTACATCTTTGGAACGAGCTGATTTATCAGCCATGTGTTCCCCTCCTTCCAAACTTTCGACACATCATGCAAATCTAACACAAATTTACAAACTCTTCTTAAGTTGTATAATTTCAGAAGCGATGACAGCAGCCTGCTTATAGTCCTTTAAGCGTTCTGCCTCAGCCCTTTGCAATTCTTTTTCTTTTATCATTAACATCTTTTGCTGTTTCAACACTACACCGATATAATCTTTTAATTCTTGATCCGATGGTTCGGGAGTTACCGACATCATCTGGATTTGTGAAATGATTTTGCGCAGTTGCTGATCGGGGACAAAAGATAAAAACAAACTGATATCCGAACCTTCACTTTGTTCGTAGTAGCCGAATAAATATGTCATGATTGCCTGATGTTCATCAATATTGAGCAGGACATTTCCCATTAAATGCTTGATTTTATAGGCTGTTTCCTTGCTTTGCATCATATGAGCCAACAGCTTTAACTCTGCATTGATATAGGCTGGCTTAAGTTTTTGCTCGTATTGCAATACCATTTGACTATTCATGTTTTGCTGATTAGTCTGCGGCAAATTCCCTCGTTTCTTTTCAGCAAAGTAAAACTTTTTTTGCTGCGCTGTCAGAGCGTCTAAAGAAAGAGAAAACTCAGAAGAAATTTGGCGCAAATAATGCTCACGTTCAACAGCGCTCGGCAGCTTGTTGATTTCTTTCAAAACATCTTCAATATATGCAATTTTGTCGCCCTCGTTATTAAGGTTGCGACCTTTGCGCAAATACCTCATTTTAAAGGCAAGATACGTAAGGCTGTTGCCAATAACATCTTGCATGAAGCTTTGCGGACCATATTTCTTTATATATTCATCCGGATCCAGCCCATCCGGCATATATGCTACTTTGATGGTCATTCCCTCTTGAAAAAACATGTTTGAAGCACGGTTTGCCGCTTCTATTCCGGCTTTATCCGAATCAAAGCACAGAAGTACTTCATTACAGTTCCGTTTCAGGATTTGAATGTGTTCTTCCGTCAACGATGTTCCCATCGTCGCAACACCATTATCCACTCCCGCTTCTGCCGCCGATATGACATCAGCGAAGCCTTCAAAAAGCACAACAAATTCTTTCTTGCGAATATTTGCTCTAGCTTGATGAAAGTTATACAGCAGCTTGCTTTTATTGAAAATTGGCGTTTCAGGAGTGTTTAAGTATTTCGGTTCATCATTCCCAAGGGCGCGTCCCGAAAAAGCAACAACCTCGCCTTGGTGATTGTGTATCGGGAACATAATCCGGTTGCGGAAGCGATCAAATTGTTTGTCGTCCTCCTCGCGCTTGACGATAATTCCAGCCTGATCCAGCAAGTCGCTATCGAAACCGCGTTTGGACAGAAAGTTTGTAACGAATTCCCATGAATTCAATGCATAGCCAATCGAAAATCGATCGATGGCTTGGCGGGTAAAGCCTCTATCCTCTAAGTATTGTAAAGCATTTTCACCTTCTTTTGTGTTAACAAGTAAATGATGGTAGAATTTACATAATAACTCGTGGGCTGCTATCATTTTCTTAGAGGCGCTCGGCTGTTCTGTGCGGGCTGAGGAGTCGCTAATATCAATTTCTAGAGGAATATTTCCTCTCTCGGCTAACTCCTTGGCAGCTTCCACAAATGAATAGCCTTCAATATCCATTAAAAAAGTAAAAACATTACCTCCGGCTCCACATCCAAAACAATGAAAAATTTGCTTGTCAGGAGATACAGAAAAGGAAGGAGTGTTCTCACCGTGAAAAGGGCAAAGTCCAAAATAATTGCGACCCTGCTTCTTCAACTGTACATATTCGTTGACAACATCAACAATATCTACAGCATTGCGAATCATATTCAATTGGTCTTCAGAAATCTTCTGTGTATTCATTCGATCACACCATTTTCTTTCGGTGATAATCTATAATTCGATATAAATTCTTTATTTCCTTCAAAATTCGACAAAATTCTTGTCAATTCTTCGAGAAATTTTTTCCGATCCTCCGCAGTAAATGCTTTGGGACCTTTTCCGTATATTCCATTGCGTCTTTTTTTAGCTGCTACATGCCGCATAAATAAAAGTGAATCAATGGACTCCTCATTATAGATTATTCCCTTTGGAGAAATAACACAAACCCCTTTCCCCAAAAGGGCAGCCGCTAATCCGATATCACTTGTGACAGCAATATCGCCTTTGCGGGCAGCATTCATCATATAAAGGTCTGCTGCTTCCTTATCCCAATCCACATAAACCCATTTCGCTTCCTGATTATGATGTGATTGATTTTTTATCGACGCAACGATCGTAACCGGAACAGAGAATTTGCGGGCACAAGCGATGCATTCTTCTTTAACAGGGCATGCATCCCCATCTATAAATATGGACGGCTGATAAGTCATTTATCTAATTTCTCCATTTTTCTTCATTTTCCTTCTAACTGTTGCAAAAGAGATGGCTATTGTCGAAAAGTATTTTTATTACATCTTGACAATCCCTTGCTAATTAGTTTATTCGTTCAGATTCATCTCTAAACCTACAGAATCATATTTTATTACAATTTTTCATTATAAAACAAAAAAAAAGAAAAATCCATATAAATTTATTATAGGGCTTCTCAAAAGTGCAACGATTGACACCGATGAGACAGCCCTTCATTTTTACATATCAATATCTCTATTTTCTGCTTTGAATAGTTGTAATAACGGTATTAGCCGTTTCTTCGATCGCCTTGTTGGTCACATCAATGACCGGACATTGCAATTTATCGACTACTTTATTAAAGTAATCCAATTCTTCTTGAATACGCCCCAAATTTGCATAGATCGCATGATCGCCCAGTCCAAGCGTTTTCAAGCGCTCTTTGCGGATGTGATTCAATTTTTCCGGACTGATTTTCAACCCGATACACTTCTCAGGTGCTACTAAAAACAGCTCCTCTGGAGGCTCAACCTCCGGAACAAGCGGTACATTCGCCACCTTATAGCGTTTATGCGCCAAAAATTGTGATAGTGGTGTCTTGCAAGTTCTTGAAACACCGACTAATACGATGTCTGCACGCAAAATCCCTCTCGGATCTCTGCCATCATCATATTTCACCGCAAATTCAATCGCTTCCACTCGTTTAAAGTAATCATCATCGAGCTGTCGAACCAAGCCCGGTTCAAATTCTGGCTTAGATTGATATTTATTCTCTAATTCATCCATTAACGGTCCGATGATATCGTAAGCAAAAATCCCTTCCTCTTGAGTCCGCTTCTTCATGTATTCGCGATCTACCGGACGGACAAGCGTATAAGCAATAATTGCCTGATTTAATTTAGCAAGTGAAATGACTTCTTCAATATGATCCGGGCTTTCTATAAAAGGAAATCTTCTTATCGAAACTTTTGAGTGCTGAAACTGGCTAGCAGCCGCTTTCGTAACAAGCTCAGCTGTTTCTCCGACAGAGTCGGAAACAACATAAATTACTGGTGATGTCATCTCTTGAACTTTCCCCCCTTACTTTATTCTTCAGTCGCAAGAGAAACAAATGCTTTTGCTATATTCGTTTTCGTAATTCGTCCCACAACCTCATAGCCGCCATCCGCTGCTTCTTTGACAACCGGAAGGGCGTCTATTTGTTTAGCGATTAGTTTCTTTGCCACATCCAACAGCAAATCATCACGGAAGCACATTGTTATATTAGGCATGCGCGTCATAATGATGTTGACCGGTATGGTAGCCAAGTCTTTCGTACCGATGCTGGCACGAAGTAAATCTTTTCTGGACAAAACTCCGACTAATAATGACTTTTGATCGACTACAAATAATGTTCCCACATCCTCAAGAAACATCATAACAATTGCGTCGTATACAGAAATGCTGTCATTGACAACGACAGGAATCGATTGAAAATCTTTAACGAACAGTTTGGACAGATTATCTGTCAGCAGCTGCGTGCCAGATTTTCCACTATAGAAATATCCGACGCGCGGTCTCGCCTCTAGAAACCCTGCCATCGTTAAAATCGCTAAATCCGGGCGTAATGTAGCTCTCGTCAAATGCAACTGTTCAGCAATATGTTCACCAGTAATAGGTCCTTGGTCCTTAACTATTTGCAATATATGCTCTTGCCGTTTATTCAGTTCGATTTGGTTTCACCGCCTTCATATTACAAAAACCGCCAACGGTCCTTATATAAAGTGTTATACTTAATAAAATAATTATATACCATTTCCCCTCACTTGAAAAAGTAAGATATACTTTTTCGTATATCTTACTTTTTATAAGCACGTTTTCCGGCGATTATAAAACTAATACTTTGTTCATGAAAGCAAATGATTTAATCAAGTCTGCTACTTCCTTCATAACTGATAAGCGGTTGAAGCGAAGTGATTCATCATCAGCCATAACCATTGTATCTTCAAAGAATTTTTCAATTACGTTTTGAAGCGAAGCCAATAAAGCAAATTGTTTTTCTTCATCAGCAGTCAGCTCATATTGTTCTTTTATCGCTACATATTCATTATATAGCGCTTTTTCCGAATCATTCTCAAATAATTCGACAGAAACCTTTGGCTCACCCTCCAGTTTCACCGCAATATTCATCACACGGCTAAGTGCTTCCACTGTTTCTTTAAAGCTTTCCTCGCCTTTGGCCTTTTCTAATACTAGCGCTCTGTTTACAAGTGAAGAAACAACACCGATTTCACCTGTCAGAACCGCATCAATCAAATCGTAACGCACTTCTTTTTCACTTAAGTGATGTTTAATACGCGCTTCGAAGAATGAAATAAGATCCGCTTTAATCTCAGCTGCATCTCGTTTAGCGAAACCTTGCGCCATGATTGGCTCAAGCGCTAAATCAATAACTGCCTCTAAGCTTACCGGCCATTTTTTCTCTAATAAAATTTGAACGATACCGCTCGCTTGACGGCGCAGCGCATATGGATCTTGAGAACCTGTCGGAATGTTATTAATCGCAAAGTTTGCAATAATCGTATCCATTTTCTCTGCAACGCTGACAATCGCACCAATTTCACTTGTTGGAACTCCGTCTTCCGCGTGACGAGGCATATAGTGCTCATTGATTGCAACCGCAACTGCTTCATCTTCTCCTTTAATGCGGGCATAGCGCTCACCCATATAACCTTGCAGTTCAGGGAATTCATAAACCATACCTGTCACTAAGTCGAACTTAGCAATTTCAGCTGTGCGGTCCGCTAATTTTCTTGTGCTTTCATCGATATTCAATGCCGTACTGATACTGTTCGTTAATCCGCGTACTCGGCTAACCTTTTCAGCAAGCGTACCGATTTCTTCATGATAAACGATTGTTTCCAGTTTCTTTAAGCACTCATCGATTTCTTTTTGCTGATCTTCACGGTAGAAGAATGCCGCATCAGCAAGACGTGCGCGAAGCACTTTCTCATTCCCTCTGGCAACAGTCGCAATACCGTGATCAGAACCGTTACGCACTGTCACGAAGAAAGGCAATAGCTCGCCAGCTTGGTTTTTCACAGGGAAGTAACGTTGATGCTCCTTCATTGAAGTGATTAGAACACGATCAGGAAGCTCTAAATATTCTTCTTCAAATTTACCGAATAAAGCTGTCGGGTATTCAACCAGATTATTAACCTCTTCCAGCAAATCTTCATCAACCGGGATTACCCAGCCGTTTTCCTGCTCCATTTGCTGAAGCTGTGAAAGAATCATTTGCTTTCTTTTTTCGCTGTCGGCTATGACAAATTGCTCTTCCAGCTTTTGTTGATATTGTGCCGGCTCCGCAATTTCAATCTTCTCACCAAGGAAACGGTGACCCATTGTTGTATTGCTTGTTTCCACATTTGTGATGGAGAACGGAATCACTTCGTTGCCGAATAAAGCAATTATCCATTTAATCGGACGCGCATAACGCATATCATTGTTTGCCCAGCGCATATTTTTTGGGAAAGTTAAAGACGTGATGATCTCCTTCAGCTCAACCAGCAATTCTTTTACTTGCTGACCTTTTGTGAATTTTGTTACGTGAACATATTCCACACCTTTAATTTCTTTAAAATAAATATCTTCAACGGATACACCTTGTCCGCGCGCAAATCCGATTGCCGCTTTTGACCAATTGCCTTCCGCATCAAGCGCAATTTTCTTGGCCGGACCTTTTGCTTCTTCTTCTGTATCTGCTTGCATCTCATTAACACCCGTCACCACGATTGCCAAACGGCGAGGTGTAGAATATTTCTGAATGTCAGCATATCCGATTTTTTTCTCGTCAAACCATTTTTGTATCTTTGTTTGCAGCTGTTCAATTGCATCCGTTACAAAACGAGCCGGCAGCTCCTCTAAACCGATTTCGATTAATAAGTCTTTATTACTCATGACTGTTGTCTCCCTTCTGCTTCAAGATTGGGAATCCTAATTTTTCACGCTCATCATAAAATGTTTTTGCCACTTTTCGGGCTAAGTTACGGCAACGGGCAATATAACCTGTTCTTTCAGTAACAGAGATTGCTCCTTTTGCATCCAAAAGGTTAAATGTATGAGAGCATTTCAGCACGTAATCATATGCCGGGTGAACAAGCCCTTCTTCCATTTGCGCATGAGCTTCTTTCTCATACATATTGAATAATTCAAACAGCATCTCTGTATTGCTTGTTTGGAATGTATATTTCGAATGCTCGAATTCAGGCTGACCAAAAATATCGCGAACCGTAAATCCATCTGTCCATTCCAAATCGAATACATTTTCCTTATCTTGAATGTACGATGCAAGACGCTCGATTCCGTAAGTGATTTCCACTGATACCGGTTTACATTCTAAACCGCCAACTTGTTGGAAGTACGTGAATTGCGTGATTTCCATACCGTCCAGCCATACTTCCCAACCAAGACCTGCACAGCCCAAAGAAGGGTTTTCCCAGTTATCCTCAACAAAACGGATATCATGCTCTAAAGGATCGATCCCTAATGCTTTTAAAGAATCTAAATACAGTTCCTGAATGTTGTCAGGAGACGGCTTCATAATCACTTGGAATTGATGGTGCTGATACAAACGGTTCGGGTTTTCTCCGTAACGTCCGTCAGCCGGGCGGCGTGAAGGCTCTACATACGCCACATTCCACGGCTCCGGTCCAATCGCACGTAAAAACGTGTAAGGACTCATCGTTCCTGCACCTTTCTCTGTATCATACGCATTCATTAAGATACAGCCTTGTTCTGACCAATGCTTCTGCAAAGTTAAAATCATATTTTGTATATTCATAAGGCACCTCCATAAAATGTTTACAAACCTTTTTTCTGCAACAAAAAAACTCTCGTCTCTATGCTGCATTAGCATAGGGACGAGAGTTTACCCGCGGTTCCACCCTATTTGCTGTTCTTTCTAAAAAAACAGCCTCTTTTATACGTTCAAAATTGCTCCGGCACGCCTTCCTTAACTATCTGCAACCCGGCTTACACCAGTCCCGGGCTCGCTTTTACAGAGGGAGTTACATACTACTTGCCATCATAGCAATATTTAGCTTTCGTTTACATAGCATTTTATACAACATGTTCCTGCTTTGTCAACATAACATTGAAAATATTTTATGGTTTCTGCTGCGAGAGCCTTCACCATAATCCGTCAAGCTTATGCATCTGCTGCAGAAATTTTTTCGATTTCAAGGTTACCCCTACATAATTATCGTAGTAGGCACCAATGACCTTGTTCAATTCTTTTTTCGTTTCTTCTTTTAAGGATATGTTTCCGAGACGAGAAAGATCGAAATAATAAAATAAACGCAGCAGCTTAATGGTCGTTGCGCTCACTTGAATTCGATAAGGATCAATCTGTGTGCACCGATGACACAGATAGCCGCCTTCACGAATCGAGAAGTCGAATTCCCCCTCCGTCTGCCCGCAGTTTACGCAGCGGTCAAGAACGGGCGGCACACCAAACACAGCGAGCATCTTCATTTCAAAAATCGCCTTGAGCACTTCAGGATCAAACCCTTCATCAATGTAATGAAGGGTTTGATAAAGTAATTCAAATAAATACGGATTTGGCTTTCGATCCTCGATTCCTTTATCAAGCAGCTCGACAATATAGGATGCATATGCCGTACTCATTATATCTTCGCGTATGTGACGAAAAGAATCCAAGGACTCGCCTTGCGATAAACTGCCTAAGCCAGACGATTTTTGAATCAGGAAGTAACCATAATAAAATAATTGAGTGACAGAAGAGAGTCTGCTGTTAGGCTTGTTTGCACCTCTCGCCATCACCCCGATTTTCCCGAATTCTCTTGTGTAAATGGTGATGATTTTATTATTCTCTCCATAGTCTGTCCGGCGTATAACAATGCCTTCGCATTTTTGAATCAAGACATGCCACCTTCTCATCAGAGGGCAAGACATAATCAGGAGATTGGAAAATTCACATCTGCTAGTTCTTCTTCAACAGGGTCGATATCACTTTGATGTTCTAACTGAATTTCTTTAAACAGGAGATACGTATTTATGTTACCCGTTTCTTTAAAAATACTCCAGGTAAAATCCAACATATTCATTCCCACCTTTCAGTATTTAACTAGCAAGCTAAAGTTCCAAACCTACACTATTATCTTGACCGACTATTTAATTTTCATTCGATTAATATTCGTCTTCTCTGAAACCATAGTCACGCAATACAGAGGCTTTATTACGCCAATCCTTCTGTACCTTTACCCACAGCTCCAGATAAACTTTTGAACCTAAAAGCAGTTCGATATCTTGACGGGCTCTTTGACCGATTTCCTTCAGCATACTGCCTTGCTTACCGATGATGATGCCTTTTTGCGAGCTGCGCTCAACAATAATTGTCGCCATAACATGCACAGTATCTTTGCCTTCGATTTTTTTGATGGAATCGATGACAACCGCGATAGAATGCGGAACTTCTTCACGCGTTAAATGCAATGCTTTCTCACGAATCAGTTCTGAAATAATGAATCTTTCCGGATGATCCGTCACTTGATCAGCCGGGTAGTACTGCGGCCCTTCAGGAAGCTGCTCTTTAATGGCAGCCAACAATGTTTCAATATTGTTTCCTTGCAAAGCAGAAATTGGCACAATCGCTTTAAAATCCAATTTTTCTTTATACTTTTCGATTAACGGCAATAGCTCATCCGGGTGTACTTCATCAATTTTATTGACAACTAAAAAGATTGGTGTTTTAACCCCTTCAAGTTTCTCAATGATGTATTCGTCTCCGCGTCCGATTCCTTCAACGGCATTTACCATGAATAAAATGACGTCTACTTCTCTTAATGCGTTAATCGCACTTTTAACCATGAAGTCGCCCAGCTTATGCTTCGGTTTGTGAATTCCGGGAGTATCGATAAAAATCATTTGTGAGTTATTTTCTGTCAATACACCTTGAACTTTGTTTCTTGTTGTTTGCGGCTTATCGCTCATTATAGCGATTTTTTGACCGATTACTCGATTAAGGAATGTCGATTTCCCCACGTTCGGTCTTCCTATAATAGAGATAAAACCTGACTTGTATGCTTGATTATCGTTCATTTAAATCCTCCGGTAAAAATGCTCCTGGCAATAATTGTTCTACTGTAATTTCTTGGACGTCGCCTTTCAAGTTTGTTAAATAGACGATCATATCTTTTGGGCAAAGCTCTGCCATTACTTGTCGGCATGCTCCGCACGGTGAACATGGTCGTTCTGTGTCCGCTACAACCGCTAATGCCTCAAATTCTGTATCTTTCACTGCATAAGCACTGAATATCGCTGTTCTTTCAGCACAGTTACACATACTGTAAGCAGCATTCTCTATATTACAGCCGTGATATACTTTTCCATCCTTCGTCAAAAGCGCTGCTCCGACTTTAAATTTAGAATATGGAACATAGGCATTTTCACGCGCTTTCTTCGCTTCTTCCATTAATTGAATTGCTTCCATTTTTCGCTTCCTTTCAACAAGGCCATAAAACTATTTTACACTACATCAGCTTGCCAATATAAGCATCTGATTAACAACACACCATGAAAATCCTTCGTTTTCAAAAGAAAAAATTAAACACTTTCGGCAAGAAAACAACCATTCCGACAATGATTGAATATACAGTATAAATGAGTACAGCACCAGCAGCAAGGTCCTTCGCCGCCTTCGCTAAAGGATGATACTCACCGGTCACTAAATCCACCGTCTTTTCGATAGCCGTATTCACCATTTCCAGGGAAAACATACCGGCTACGCAAAGAAGAATCCATAGCCATTCCGTTTTAGAGATGGAAAAGAAAATACCGGCCAGTATCACAAGGATCGCAGCCGTAGCATGTATCTTCATGTTTCTTTCCCGGAAAGAAGTTTTTATGCCAGCAAGCGCAAAACCTACACTTTTATAAAACCTGACCTTCTTATTGCTCCCTGGATAAGCCATATTTCTCTAATATGTCCCTTTGTTTTGTGAACATGATGACTTCATCCTCTTTCGTCATGTGATCATAGCCTAAAAGATGAAGAAATCCGTGCAGCGCCAAAAATCCAATCTCGCGATTCGTGCTGTGTCCATACTCCTCGGCTTGCGCTTTCGCTGTATCGACCGAAATGATAATATCACCTAACACTCGCGGCATATCTGCGCCGACAATCTCCATTTCACCTTCCCCCATTTCTTCAAGGGCGAATGAAATGACATCTGTGGCACTATCTTTGTCTCTGTATTCTCGATTGATTTCACGAATAGCCTCGTCATCGACAAATGTAACCGATAACTCGCATTCTTCTTCAATATTTTCTTCTTTCGCTGCAAACTGCAATAACTGTTCAATCAGCGTTGTTTCATCTTCTGTTACAAAATTGGTTTCATCAATAAAATCGATTGAAAGCAATTCTCTTCACCTACTTACTTTCATTTTTTAAATCCGGATATTCAATGCGCGAATGGAATATGCCATGTAATGTTTCGCACAGTATTTTTTCTACCGTATCAAGCTCTTTCATCGTAATATCGCATTCTGAGAATTGATCTTCATTCATGCGGCTATGAATAATGCTTTTAACAAGACTTTCAATCTTCTCTTTGGTCGGATGTTTCATCGACCTTACAGCCGCTTCTACACTGTCCGCAATACCAACGACAGCACTTTCCTTCGTTTGAGCTTTCGGTCCCGGATAGCGGAAATCTTCCTCTTTCACATCTTCTCCGGCCTCTTTCGCTTTGTAAAAGAAAAACTTCAGCAACGTTGTACCATGATGTTGCTCGGCTATATCAATTATTTCCTTAGGCATTTTATATTTTTTAAGAATTTTCACACCATCAGTAACATGGGCAATAATAATATCCCTGCTCGTTGTGCACTTCAATTTATCATGCGGATTATCAATATTCATTTGATTCTCGATAAAAAACTGCGGCCGTTTCGTTTTGCCGATATCATGATAATAGCAACCGACCCTTGCCAGCAAACCATTTGCTCCTATCGCTTCACAGGCCGTCTCCGCCAGATTGGCGACCATCACGCTATGATGATACGTTCCCGGAGCCTCCGTCAAAATCTTTCGCAAAAGCGGATGATTCGGACTTGATAGCTCGATTAGCTTCATTGTTGATAAAACGCCGAAGCCCGCTTCGAAAAACGGCAATAAACCGATTGTCAAAATCGCAGATGAAATACCCGATACAAACGCGGCAAATAAATATAGAATCGCTGTAACTTTCGAAATTTCCAAATCCAACGTATAGAAAAGCGCGATAATGAGTACTAGATTAACGACCGACAACAACAATCCGGTCTGAAAGATTTTCGTCCGGAAATGCTTTGTCGTCAATAACAGCAATCCAATTAAACCACTTAATAATAAATACATGCCGGCAACGTAATTAAAGTTAGTCGTCACATATTCATTAAAAATCAATCCGCCGAAAATACTTGTGATCAAAATAAATACGATGGAATATCGATCATCAAGCAAAATTTTCAAAAGCATAGCTCCCAATGCTGCCGGAGCAAAATAACTTAAATCTACATCCTCATAATTAGACAATAAGCTGATAAGTTTAAATAATAAAATCGCAAACAAAAATACAAGACTAAAGATTAATAACCGTGTATTTCTATGCTCGCTATGCGCTTCCGAGACACGGTAATAGTAAAAGATAGCGCCGAAAATGAGCAAAAGCAATATTCCCAATCCGACAAATGGCGTAATCGATTGGTCACTTTCCAACAGCCCTGACAACTGTATATTGCGATACACTTCCTCGTCAATAAGGTCGCCCTTTTCCACAAGAACTTGTCCTTGGAGAATTTTCGTCGGTTCAACTTCGTCTAATGCTTTTTGTCGTTGTTCCTCTGTTTTTACTGGATCATAAAAGTAGTTCTGTGTAATCGCGAATCGCGCAAGGGCAACGGAAGCTTGCTTTAATTCAGTGGACATTGCCGTCAGTTGCACCATTTCCTCGACTTCATTTCTGGCGTTTTCAACATCGCTTGCAGCAATTTGCTGGCTCATGACATCATTAATCGCTGTTAAAGTCGTATCCTTTGCAACCGTCAGCTGGGCTGTACTCGCATTCAGAAGTGCTAAATAAACGTCATCGGACAACTGTTTATTCACTTCTTCCGTCAGCTTAACCTTAAGTTTTTGCACTAATTCATTAGAATCAGGCACTGTCGTTTCGTCTGTCGGAAGAGCATCTCCCTCTGCCTCTTTGGTCTCTGCTTCTCCCTTCACTTCCCCAACAGCTGTAAAAATGGAAGAAATCAAGTCAACACGATTTTCCTTGTACTCTTCCTTTAATGTATAAACATCCTCTACTTGCTTTAAGGCTTCATCCTTGTCTGCTTCGGTTTTCTCTACATCCTCCACCGTCTTAGGAGCTCTGATCGTTTCTTCAGCAACCTGCAGCAGTTCTACCTCTATTGTTTCCGGTTTTACATTGGAAAACAAAACTGCATAGGAGATAATTGCTAAAACAACAAATAGCAGCACTTGAAAAACAGTATGTTGAAGCAATTGTTTAATTTTCGATACAAATTGACTACTGTTCATATACTTGTCCTCCAAAGCAAATTGTTCCTTTATGAAAATGATAGCAGTTTTTCACATAACTTTCACCCTGCTGTTGAAGATTCTTTTGAAAAGCTCGGGATAGACGCTTTCCGTGGTGCATGCGCCCTCTGCTCAAATGATTAATTTAATGAAAGAAGACAAAATAGAAGCTGTGAAAAATCACAGCTTCCCGAGCAAGTATTAAGCATTGTGTTCTTCGTATGCCTTCACGATTTTACCGACTAAAGGATGTCTGACGACGTCGCTGCCTTCAAGAATGACGAAACCGATGCCGCTGATTTCCTTCAATATTTGCGTAGCTGCCACTAAACCGGACTTCGCTTTTCTAGGCAAGTCAATTTGCGAGCGATCACCCGTTATAATCATTTTCGATCCGAAGCCTAAACGGGTTAAAAACATTTTCATTTGAGCTTCTGTTGTATTTTGCGCTTCATCCAATATGACAAAAGCATCATCGAGTGTCCGTCCGCGCATATACGCTAACGGCGCAATTTCGATTACACCTCGTTCAATCAGTCGCTGTGTATGCTCTACTCCCAATATTTCATGGAGAGCATCATATAGTGGTCTTAAATAAGGATCAACCTTTTCCTTTAAATCACCGGGAAGAAATCCAAGACTCTCTCCAGCTTCTACAGCAGGACGCGTTAAGATGATTTTATTCACTTTTCCGCTTTTTAAAGCCGCAACAGCCATCGTCACTGCCAAAAACGTCTTTCCTGTTCCGGCAGGTCCAATACCAAATACAATATCATTTCTTCTGATTGACGAAATATATTGCTTCTGTCCGAGCGTTTTAATGCGAATTGGTTTACCTTTTACAGTTTTGGCGATTTCCTCTTCATACATTTCTTGAAAATATTCCAGAGAGCCCTTTCTGGCGAGCGATACGGCATAATTAACATCGCGCGTACTGATATTTATACCTTTTCTGATAACACTCAACAAAGCTCTAATCACATCAAATGCAGTCTCAGCATCAGGAAGCTTGCCTTCAATTGTGATTGTTTCGCCTCTTGTAATGATTGCAATTCCCAGTTCATCTTCAAGCGCCTTAAGATGACTGTCTCCAGTCCCCAATAAGGCCATTGCTTCATTTTGATTATCAAGTTGTAAATCAATCAATTTGCGTTCCTCTGTCATTCGTTAATCTCCTTGCACAATTGGACGTTCATTCCCAATATTTTCTAACACTTGGTAATGAATTGATAATACAACTTTACCATTCTCTATACGTTCATGCAAAATTTTTTCTCCAATTATCTCACTGTTTTCGGGAATTAAACTTTTCAAATCATTCAAGCCGATTTCTTTCGCCTTTTCAACCGCCTGCTCTTTCGTATACTTCCGTACAACGGTTTCTTTGTCACGCGAAGTAATCGTTTTATAATAAAAAGGAAGCTTCCAGCCCAGGAAGTATAACGGTTTTTCAGTAACATCTGTTTCATACTGCTTAAATTCATGATTCTTGAATCCCCAAATCGGTATCGGCAATTTGCTGATTTTAAAATAATGCTTCGTTTCTTCTTTACCTGAAAAAACATCAAATTCGGTCTCCAAAGGGATCTCTACATCCGACTTGTACCAAACTTCACCTAAAATTGTTGCTTTGGAAGGAACTAGCTTCTGCTTTTCTTCACTATTACTTATATTGCTCGTCACAAGCAACTGACCTTTATTGACAAAATCATTAACCATGACAACCGCTTTCCCTTTCTCTACAAACACCTTTCGTATAATGGCCTTTTTCACTGCAACTATATTTTGACTGCCGGGCGTTTGGACAATTTGCGGTTCTTTCTTCTCAACTACCTGCAAATGAAAGGTTGTCCCCTTTAAATCAACACCAACCCACGTAATAACATCTATTTCATTTGTTAATATTCGTTGAATATCATCTGATTCCGCAATAAAGAACTGAAATTTCCCCTTCTCTACGCCCAGCTTCTTCAATTCCTGCTTAATTTTATGCTCGGTTTCCGGTTTTGCCCCGGAAATCTCAATTCCCCATACAACATTTGATAATAAAAAAATACATACAAGAAAAAGCAAAAAACCGACTACAAAACCGCCATTTAATAATAAGCGCCGAAATAAGAAGGGAAAGCCGCTACGTTTTAAAAATGTGACCTTGCATGGATATTTCCGCAAGATCCCCCTCATTTTGCTTACGTCACCTAAAGGCATCACGAAATGAATCGCTTGATCGGATAGCCGTTTCACTGCTGTAACCTTTATGTTCCGTCTGACAAGCTCATTAATAAAAATTTCAACTAGCTGACCTGTTACTTTAACTTCTACAAAACCCCCGAAGAAGGTTGTCCAATGATTTTTCACTTTTCCTCCGCTCCCTTGATAAAAAATACAAGCGTGGCGCTACTTATTGATAAAGACAACAGAATGAATCGTTCCTTCCACCAAAATTTCCTCCGGGAGAATCGCTTTTATGACAAACTGCTGTCCTTTAATCGATAATTGTCCCTGCGTCAAAGCAAGACGGATTTCTTCGTCAGTAAACGCCACTAACCCTCTATGGTTTTCTATATAAATATGTAATTGTCCAATCATTGTAATTCTCGGGAGATCCAGCATGACATCCTTCGGAAGATCAGCTGTGTTTGCAAGCATTTGTTTTACTCTTTGACTCCATTTTTTAGCCATAAAAAAGAACCCCCCTTCTTCTCAAATGTATGAGAAAAAGGGGGATTCTAGCACACTTTTTTATTCGAAAAGCGGAATCGGCCTGTAGCGACTAAGGGCGCTACGTCCTGTAGCAACGTCCTTAGCGCCGCGATCTAGCATATGGTTTCTTCGCTCTCGGCGCACCTAATATTTCAGCCATTATAATACCGTTTACGACCTCATTTTGACTGAATGTTCCTTGCGTTTTCTTTTCTGCCGATACCGGCTTGCTAATGTCCAACGTTTTTTGCGGCAACCGTTCACTCTGCTTTTGCAATAACGCTGCCTTCTCAGCTAAATAAGCCTGAGCAGAAGAAAGCTCCTCCTTGGCCGGTTGCGATTCCTTCACCTTTGCGGCTGCATCCTGAATCTTCTTTGCCGCCTGCTTTTGCAGCACTTGTTTTTGTTCAGCCGGTTTCGCCTGAGTCATCGTCGGCATTCGGGTCGTTTCAGAAAAAGGCTTCTGCTTTCTCTGTTTTTTATCACCGCCGAACAATGAACTGACAATCCCGAAAAGAATTATAACAATCCACAGATTATCGAAAATTAAGTTAAATAAATGTTCCATCTAAGGAGGCATCCTCCTTTCCAGACTAAAATAACGTTACTTCTTCGGATCGTCTCCAGTAGTACCTTTACTGATTGAATCTCTCATCTCTGTATCTGCCGTGATATTTTGGATATTCATATAATCCATAACACCAATATTTCCGTTTTTAAGAGCCTCTGCCATCGCTAACGGTACAGTTGCCTCCGCTTCCACAACCTTCGCACGCATTTCTTCAACTTTCGCGCGCATTTCTTGTTCTTGTGCAACAGCCATTGCACGTCTTTCTTCCGCTTTCGCTTGAGCGATGTTTTTATCCGCCTCTGCTTGGTCGGTTTGCAGCATCGCACCGATATTTTTACCTATATCAACGTCCGCGATATCGATCGACAGAATTTCAAATGCTGTACCGGAATCCAAACCTTTTGATAAAACCGTACGGGAAATCATATCCGGATTTTCCAATACTTTTTTATGGTTCACTGACGAACCGATTGTCGATACAATCCCTTCACCGACACGTGCTACGATTGTCTCTTCACCAGCACCGCCGACTAGTCGCTCGATATTGGCACGAACTGTAATACGCGCCTTCGCTTTCACTTCAATACCATCCATTGCCACACCGGAAATGAAAGGCGTTTCAATTACTTTCGGATTAACACTCATTTGTACCGCTTCCAGTACATCACGCCCAGCCAAATCGATAGCTGCTGTTCTTTCAAAGCTTAGCTCAATATTCGCGCGTTGAGCCGCAATTAGAGCATTTACAACACGGTCAACATTACCGCCTGCTAAATAATGACTTTCAAGCTGATTTGTCGTAACCGGCAAACCTGCTTTATGCGCCTTGATAAGCGGATTGATAACGCGACTTGGAATAACTCGGCGCAGCCTCATCCCGATCAATGTCAAAATGCTTACTTTAACGCCGGCTGCCAATGCTGAAATCCATAGCATAACCGGAACGAATGTGAAAAATATCATCAATAGAATAACTGCTGCAACAATTCCAACAATCAGCAGAATCGATTGTGTACCAATAACCATCAACCAAACCTCCTAAGATTTCTTCTCTCTTACTACAATTCTTGAACCTTCTACTTTTACAACAATTACTTCACTATCTTGATCGATAAAGCTTCCCTCCGTCACGACATCCACACGTTCATCATTAAAGCTGGCAATTCCTGCAGGACGAAGCGGCGTTAAAGCCGTACCGATTTTACCGAGCAATTCGACTCGGTTGACATTCGAAACATAGCCTTCTTCCGTGGTCGTAGCATCTTTCAATACCATTTTCTTAAAAAATTTCATATTTTTATTAAACACCTTTACCAATAAGATAGATACTGTTAAGGATACCATAATTGCGATTAACAATGATACCGCAATTAACGTATTATTCTCCCCGGCCATGAATAAACTCCCGACTACCGCACTCAAACCGAGTATGCCGAGTATGCCGCCAGGAACAAAAAACTCCAAAAGAATGAAAATCAGTCCAATGATAAATAATAATAATGCTTCATAGCCGACAAATCCGGCAACCATATGACCAAAAAAGTAAAGAATCAGCGATGTGATGCCTACTCCTCCCGGAATACCGAATCCCGGACTAAATAACTCAATGACTAAACCAAGTATGCCGATTGTTAATAAAAACGGGATTACAACAGGGTTCGTCAGGAATCTCGCAAGCTTTTCAACAAATGTTTCTTCAATGTCTCTTACTTCTGCATTTTCAAGCCCGATTTCAGCAAGCAATCCATCCAGATTGCTGACCGTTCCTTCACTATAGCCGACATTAAAGGCACTTTTCTCTGTGAGAGTCAGCAAACTACCATCACTTAACCCTTCAGGCAACTCAACAGTAGCATCTGCCATTGCCATTGCATATCTCGGGTCTCTTCCGTTCTTTTCTGCAGCACTTTCCATCGCAGCCAGCCATGCAGACTGTGACTTCTCATCAGCCGCATTTCCGGAGCTTGTAATGATCGCTGCAGAACCCATCGTTGAGCCCGGCGCCATATAAATTTGATCAGCATTTAACGCTATATAGGCTCCTGCCGATAAAGCGCGATTATCCACCCAGGCAATCGTCTTAATAGATGTATCCGAGAAAAGCTTACCTATATCTTCAGCTGCCGAAACAAGACCGCCTGGCGTATTAATTTTAAAAATAATCGCAGTTGCTCCGTTCTCCTCCGCGACCGAAATGGCTCGTTCCAGAAACGCGTAAAGTCCGCTTTCAACTGTATCCTCAAGCGGCGCAACATACACAACTTCTTCTTTCGCCTGCGTTTGAAACGGCAGCAAACACGTTGCCAAAAGCAGCAAAAGAAGAAATAAAGGGAAGCGTTTACGCAATTTATAAATCCTCCTTTCAAAACCTTAATAAAACTTACGTTTAAACGAAATAAAAGTTTCATTTTTTTAAACAAAAATAGGCTAGTAAAAATTTAAAAACCACAAGCATACCACTTGTGGTTTTTAAACGAGTTTAAGATAGATGTTGTTGTACTAATTTATTTACAAGAGCACCGTCAGCTTTTCCTTTAACTTTAGGCATCAGCGCTCCCATAACTTTACCCATATCCGCTTTGGACGTAGCTCCAACAGCTTCAATGGTTTCTTTAACAATGTTAGTTACTTCTTCTTCCGTAAGTTGCTGAGGCATATATAGTTCAACGTATTTGATTTCTGTACGGATTTTTTCAACGAGGTCATCACGACCAGCATTTGAAAACTCTTGGAGAGAGTCTTTGCGTTGTTTTGATTCGCGAGAAAGGACAGTCAATTCTTCATCTTCTGTTAATTCTTTGTTACCAAGCTTAATCGCCTCATTTTGCAGAGCTGCCTTAAGCATGCGAATAACAGAAAGCTTGTCTTTTTCCTTGTTCTTCATCGCTTGTTTCATGTCATTATTTAATCGCTCGAGAAGACTCATATACCCACCCTCTCTTACCATTTACGTTTTCTAGCAGCTTCAGACTTTTTCTTACGTTTTACGCTTGGTTTTTCATAAAATTCGCGCTTTCTAGCTTCCTGCAATGTACCAGTTTTAGATACAGTGCGTTTAAAGCGACGAAGAGCATCTTCAAGTGATTCGTTTTTACGAACTACAGTTTTAGACATCTCTATCCCTCCCTCCGAACACAACACACTAACTCAAGAATATACATAATCCATATCATGTACCTTACAATTATAATATAAGGATAATATAAGGTCAACTAAATCTCAAAAAATGATAATTGCAAGTTTTACCGGTAATTCAAACCATAAATATCCACTTTTTTAGCATGTCCTTGCGAAACGCAAATAAAATAGTTTCAGGAGGGATTACATGCTTGCATTATCATTGTTTCTTTTATATATCATTTTGTTTTTATTGGCAATGAAGCTGTTAAGGGGCGGTCTATTTAAATTGACCGGAGAGAAACTGAAGAGCAAGCTTCAAGCCCTCACTTCCACAACGTTCAAAGGTTTTTTAACCGGCATGATTTTCACAGCCATCCTGCAAAGCAGCTCCGCGGTTATGGTTATGACTGTCGGACTTGTTTCTGTAGGCGCACTGACCTTCCAGCAAAGCATCGGCATTATTTTAGGCAGCAATATCGGCACGACCGTCACCGCCGAATTCATGAGCTTTTCGCTCAAGAACTGGATACCTCCCGGATTATTTATCGGCTTCTTGCTTATGCTGACCCACAAATCGCGGCCATTGGGACAATCTATATTTGGTTTATTTCTGATTTTTTTTTCAATTCAAGGTTTTACATCATTGGCAAAACCGCTTTCTGATTATCCGATATTCGGACAAGCTTTATCTCACCTGGAGCAGCATATGCTGATTGCCATCATCACCGGCGCTATTCTCACCGCCATCATCCATTCCGGGACGGCTACTATTGCGATTGCCATGGGATTTATTGCGGGAGGAGAAATGTCGGTAACGGCAGGCATCGCTTTAATGCTCGGATCGAATATCGGCACTTGTGTGACAGGCTATATGGCAAGTATCGGCGCCGGAGTCGATGCCAAACTGACAGCCTATGCACATATTTGGCTGAATATTATCGGAGTTGCCCTCTTTTATCCGTTCATCGGACAATTACAGGAAGCCGCTGCTTTTTTCACCGATGATAAGCCGGTTCAATTGGCTCATGCCAGTGTCATTTTTAATGTGATTTGCTCGATACTTACGCTTCCTTTCGTTAAACAGTTCAGCTTGTTCATCACTCGCCTTCACAGTTCAAAATAAAAAAGCCTCGCTTGAAGTGACCGGCACATTCAGCGAGGCTTACAAACGATTAATAATCGCTATCTGCTGTTAAACCTTTAACAATTTCAATCCCGGCACTTGCGCCGATACGAGTAGCTCCAGCTTCAATCATCGCTTCAGCATCAGCAGCGTTGCGGACACCGCCCGATGCTTTAACACCGATATCAGGACCTACCGTCTTTCTCATTAGGGCGATGTCTTCCTTCGTTGCTCCGCCTGTTGAGAAGCCGGTAGAAGTTTTCACATAATCAGCACCTGCTTTGACAGCAAGCTCACATGCGCGGACCTTTTCTTCATCCGTAAGAAGACATGTTTCAATAATGACCTTCGTTAACGCTTGACCTTTGGCAGCATCAACAACCGCTTTAATGTCGCGTTCAACAAGTTCATTATTGCCGTCTTTTAAAGCACCGATGTTAATAACCATATCAACCTCAGTGGCTCCGTCCTTAATCGCTTGTGATACTTCAAATGCTTTCACTTCCGGAGTATTCGCTCCTAACGGGAAACCGATTACCGTACAAACTTTCACGTCTGTTCCTGCAAGCAGCTCCGCTGATTTTTTAACCCAAGTCGGATTGACGCATACAGAAGCAAAATGGTACTCTTTCGCCTCTTCACAAAGCTTAATGATTTGTTTTTCAACTGTATCTGCTTTTAAAGCAGTGTGATCAATCATACGTGCGATTTTCTGATTCATAATGTAATCTCCTTAGAAAGTTATTATGCTTCCAATAAAGATTGATCTTGAGGGTTCATCACCTTCACGAACTGACCTTCATTATATGGATAGCCCGCTTTCGTAATTTTCACCTTAACAAGCTCCCCGATCATATCTTCACTACCTAAGAATACCACTTTCAAATAATTATCTGAATAACCTACAAATAGATTTTCCGTTCCATTTTCTTCATCTGTAAAACGTTCCTCAGGAATGATTTCCAATACTTCATTTTCAAATTGAGAAGCATATTCTTTCGCCAACTGATTACTTAAAGCAATCAGTTTGTGAACGCGTTCGTTTTTAACATCTTCATCCACTTGATTGTCCATACGGGCAGCAGGTGTGCCAGTCCGTTTTGAATATGGGAATACGTGCAGCTCAGAGAACTTATGCTCTTTAATGAAATTATATGTTTCCATAAACTCTTCTTCTGTTTCTCCCGGAAAGCCGACGATGACATCTGATGTGACAGCCAGTCCAGGCAGCGCATCATGCAGCTTGCGCAGGCGCTCGCCGAAGAATTCCATCGTGTATTTACGGCGCATTCTTTTCAGAACCGTATCCGAGCCCGATTGTATCGGAATATGCAAATGTCTTACTACTTTCTTCGAAGTCTTCAACACTTCAATGACTTCATCAGAAATTTGACTGGCTTCAATGGATGAAATACGAATCCTTTTTAAACCCTCTACCTTTTCTTCCATATCGCGAAGAAGCATTGCCAGATTGTAATCTTTCATATCTTCTCCGTATCCGCCTGTATGAATACCAGTAAGCACAATTTCTTTATATCCGGCATCAACCAGTTGCTGCGCTTGACGGATAACTTCTTGCGGATCGCGGGAACGCATTAAGCCGCGCGCCCAAGGAATGATACAGAACGTACAGAAGTTGTTGCAGCCCTCTTGAATTTTTAAAGATGCGCGTGTACGGTCTGTGAAAGCCGGTACATCCAGCTCTTCATAGACACGTGATTTCATAATGTTTCCGACACCATTAATCGGTTGACGTTCTTGTTTGAATTGTTCAATGTAAGCAATCATTTTATTGCGATCTTGTGTCCCTACAACAACATCTACACCCGGAATCGCCAAAATTTCCGCCGGAGATGTTTGCGCATAACAGCCTGTTACGCAAATAACGGCATCAGGATTTTGACGAATCGCTCTGCGGATTACCTGGCGACTCTTTTTATCCCCTGTGTTTGTAACTGTACAAGTATTTATGACATAAACGTCCGATTTTGATTCATAATCTACACGCTCATAATTTTCTGCTTTAAATAGCTGCCAAATTGCTTCTGTTTCATAATGGTTAACTTTACAGCCTAATGTATGAAAAGCAACAGTTGCCATTTTCTTCACCCCACTAATTTAATTCTAACTGATACGAAATAGCAGCCAGTACATATAAAGGCGCTGTTTCTGTTCGTAAAATTCTTGGCCCTAAACCGCAAGCCTTAAATCCGGCCTCTTGTAATAAATCGACCTCAGATTGTGATAGTCCGCCTTCCGGTCCAAATACAACAAGAACAGAAGCGCCTTTTTCTATATTTAACAATGTCTTGCTTAATGTAGCTTTTTCATTTTGCTTTGCCTCTTCTTCGTAGGCAATCAAAAGTGTATCATACGATTTCGCCAAATCAACCAATTGACGGATCGTAACCGGCATTTCCACCGTTGGAACAATCGTTCTATGCGATTGCTCTGCAGCTTCCTTGGCGATTTTTTGCAATCGTTCAATTTTCTTGTTTGCCTTTTTCCCGTCCCATTTCACAATCGAGCGTTCTGCTGTAAAAGGAATGAAAGATGATGCACCAAGTTCCGTTCCCTTTTGCACAATATACTCGAGCTTATCGCCTTTTGGCAAACCGCTGACGATTGTCACGGAAATCGGAAGCTCTTTTTCTTCATTCAACCATTCTACAACAGAGGCGAAAACAAGTTCATTGGAAATGTCTTCAATTTCAGCAAGAGCTGTCCCCTTATGCTCGACAACACATAGTATTTGTTCACCCTTGTCCATTCTGAGTACATTGGCAATATGATGGTAGTCATTCCCATCGATTTCTATCATTGTATCCTTCAATTGCTCGTTTGAAACGAAATAACGTTGCATTGATAACACCTACTTATATTATTAAAACTCTGTTTGCAATATGTTGATTTCCGCTGCGGCGGACGCTTTCCGCGAGGCATGCACCCGCAGCGGAAATCAACAAAACAGTACTTGCCAAATCAATACTAAAACGATACACCATAGAAACATTCTGCACTTAAACCGCAGTCCGTTAAACATGAAGCAGCCACACTTCCATACTATAAGCCATGAATCGGTCTTTTATAAAGACAAACGATCATGACTTAAGCGAAAGCGTGGCATAAAACGTCTACTTATTTCTTTGTAGCGATGAACGCAACCCAGTCTTCCATAAGCATTGTTTCCATGATTTCGAATCCGGATTTAATCAAAGCATCTTTTACATCGTCTTTCTTTTGAGAAATGATACCTGATGAAATAAAGATACCGCCCGGCTTTAATGCAGTCGCAACATCATCTGTGAAGCTCATAATAACCTCTGCTAAAATATTGGCTACGACTAAATCCTGCTGTTCTGTGATGCCGTCCAATAAGTTATTTTGAGATACATTGATTAGATGTTGCACTTTGTTCAATTCAACGTTCTCAATCGCTGAACGGACAGCTACTTCATCCAAATCAAGCGCTTCTATATGAGATGCACCTAGTAAAGCAGCAGCAATACTCAAGACGCCGGATCCTGTTCCGACATCGACGATTTTGTCGCCTTTTTTCACCATTTTCTCTAACGCTTGTATGCACAAAACGGTCGTTGGATGTGTGCCTGTGCCGAAAGCCATGCCCGGATCCAATTCGATAATCAATTCATCGCTGCTTACCGGCTCATATTCCTCCCATGTCGGTACAATCGTGAACCGTTCGGAGATTTTCACCGGATGATAATATTTCTTCCAGGCTGTCGCCCATTCTTCTTCGTTCACTTCGCTGATCGTTACAGCATTTAATCCTAAATCAATATCATACGTCATTAAATTGTTGATTGCTTCTTTAATTTCGTCCACTGTTTCCGCTAAAAAGCTTGTTTCCGGAAGGTATGCTTTCATTACAACGCCTTCTTCAGGATAATCATCAGGATTAAGCTGGTAGATCTCTCCAAATCGGTCTTCTCTTTCTTTAAAGAGATCTTCGCGATCCTCGATTACAACGCCACTGGCCCCCGCTTCGTATAAGATGTTTGTAATTGGCTCAACTGCTTCATTTGTTGTATGGATTGCAATTTCAGACCATTTCATAATACTACCAACTCCTGTTTGATTTATTCTCCTTTAAAAGCGCGCTTCATTTTTGCAAAAAAACCTTGTTCATCAACAGATTCTCCGCTCAGTTCAGCAAACTCTTTCAATAAGTGCTTTTGTTTCTCTGTCAACTTGCTTGGTGTTACAACGCGAACGATGACATATTGATCACCTTGACCATAGCCTCTCACATTCGGGATACCTTTGCCTTTCAGGCGGAACTTCTTGCCTGTTTGCGTTCCGGATGGGATTGTCAATTGTACTTTGCCGTGCAATGTCGGAATTTCGATTTCATCACCAAGAGCCGCTTGAGTAAATGTTAACGGAACTTCGCAATACACATCGTCACCGTCACGCTCGAAGAACTCATGCTCTTTTACGTGGAAAACAACATAAAGATCGCCAGCTGGTCCGCCGTTCACACCTGGCTCACCTTGTCCGGCAACACGCAGTTGTTGACCATCATCGATTCCCGCAGGTATTTTAACATTGATTTTCTTTCTCTTCTTGACTTTACCAGTACCTGAACATGTTGAACATTTAGAAGGAATATGTTTACCTGTTCCACCGCAATGACGGCATGTTGTTCTGTTTACGATACGGCCGAATGGTGTATTTTGCTCAACATTCACTTGACCTGAGCCATTACAATGTGAGCAAGTTTCCACCTTCGTTCCAGGCTTCGCTCCTGTGCCTTTACATGTATCACAGTTTTCTTCGCGAGGAATTTCGATTGTTGTTTCCTTGCCGAACACAGCATCCTCAAACGAAATTGTCATCGTATATTGCAGATCAGCACCTTGACGAGGCGCATTCGGATCTCTGCGTCGACCTCCGCCGCCGCCGCCGAAGAACGTACTGAAAATATCCTCAAAACCGCCAAAACCGCCGCCGAAATCTCCACTGAAGCCGCCGCCGCCGAAGCCTTGGTTAGGGTTAGTATGCCCAAATTGATCATATTGCGCACGCTTTTGATCATCGCTTAACACTTCGTATGCTTCTGTAATTTCCTTGAATTTCTCATCTGCATCCGCTTCTTTATTGATATCCGGATGATATTGTTTTGAAAGTTTACGATATGCTTTTTTTATTTCATCCTTGGAAGCACTTTTACTGACACCCAGCACCTCATAATAATCTCTTTTACTCATAAGCTTTCAACTCACTCCCGCTTCTTCACATAAAAATTATTTTAACACTATGATTGCAGTCGTTGCAATTAGAAAAACTGTATAAGGTTAGACAGTCATCCTCGTTCGAAAATAAATACTTATAGTGTAAAAAAAGCCAAAGCCGATTACCCTTGACTTTGACTTTTTTACATACTCAACTTAATTTTTCAGAAGTATTACTTCTTGTCTTTATCGTCCACTTCAGTAAATTCTGCATCAACAACATCGTCATCAGCTTTTGCAGAGCCTTCAGCTCCAGCTTCGCCTTGAGCAGCTTGCTGTGCTTTAGCAGCTTCTTCATAAAGCTTTA
>JBJFHH010000244.1:0-1836 GCA_051893475.1 Bacillus sp. (in: firmicutes)
GCCAAGTGTAGTGAACCGCAAGCTGGCACTGGCAACGGTGTGAGTGAAGGAAGCGGTGTAGCAAAGCTCTTGAGCCTACGAACAGAAACCTGATAAGGCCAAATGGCGGATAAGGCTGCAGTTCAAGCCGAAGTCCAAAAGGTAAACGTAACAGCCAAGACGGTAAATCAGGAGGTTGTGGAGCGAAAGGTTTGTGTCTTACCCCGGGAGGCCCAGCCAGCACGCTTAGGAGGAAAAAAGTTTTTTTCCGAAAGAGTGTGTGCGATAAAAAGCTCATGGCTGGGAGTCAGCTGAGGTCATAGTAGGGATAGCGCAATCCCGAAGGACCTAATGTAATTGTAGTGCGAATCACTGCAAGCAATATCCAGATAGTCCGAAACGAGGATATGCCTGAAGCGCAGGAACGTAACCTGTGACGGCAAAAGGTAGGGGGATGTTTCTGGAACATTTATGAACAGAGGAGGAGCAGCATGGGATTAATGGATTTGATTCTAAGTGAAGGCAATCTGAAGCGCGCAATTCGGTCAGTCAAGAAAAATAAAGGGGCTCCGGGAATTGACAAAATGACCGTGGGCGAACTGGACGAATACTTCAGACTGCACGGAAACGAAATACGGGAACAAATATTTGCAAAGCAGTACAAGCCACAGCCAGTGCGCCGGGTGTACATTCCGAAAGCGAACGGGAAGCAAAGACCGTTAGGAATTCCCACGGTAGTAGACCGAGTGATACAGCAGGCAGTGGCACAAGTTCTGGTAAAAGGATACGAACCCAGATTCAGTCAATATAGCTACGGATTCAGACCAAACCGGGACTGCCACATGGCAATGGAGCAGGTACTGAAATATTTGAATGAAGGATATGAATGGGTCATAGACCTGGACATTGAGAAGTATTTCGATACGGTGAATCATGATAAATTGATCTCGATACTCAGAGAGCGAATCAACGATGCAACAACACTTCATCTGATCCGGTCATTTCTGAAAGCGGGAGTCATGGAGGACGGGCTGGTTTCGTCCACTGTGGTCGGAGTACCCCAAGGCGGGCCCCTAAGTCCAATTCTATCCAATGTCTATCTTGACAAGCTGGATCAGGAACTGGAAAGCAGAGGGCTACGCTTTGTTCGGTACGCAGATGACTGCAATATTTTCGTAAAAAGCGAAATGGCCGCAGATAGAGTGATGAAGTCGGTGACGAGCTGGCTGGAACGGAAGCTGTTTCTAAAGGTCAGTGCAGAGAAAACCAAGGTAGTGCGGCCAACCAAGAGCACATTTCTGGGATTTACATTCTGGGGAAGCAAGGACGGTTGGAAATGCAAGCCTGCACAGGATCGAAAGAAAAAGCTGTACGCCAAGATTCGGAAATGGCTCAGAAGGAAGAACGCGGTGGCGCGCCCACTGAGTGTGACGTTTACCAAGCTCAACCAGATCATCCGAGGCTGGATCAACTATTTCCGAATCGGCAGCATGAAAGGATTTCTTGAGAAGTTCTCGCAATGGATGCGGCACAAAGTGCGGGTAGTCATCCTGAAACAATGGAAAAAGCCGAGGACGATATACAGAAACCTGATGAAGCTGAACAAGTACACCCATGCGAATCTAAGTGACGAAAGTATATTCAAGGTTGCCAATTCTCGCCTTGGGTGGTACAGAAGGTGTGGGGGAGATGTAGTAAATTATCTGCTGTCCCCAAAAGTTCTGGCCATAGCGCAAAAGGACCGACCTGGGCTGGTCGATCCTCTTGCCTATTATCTGAGTAGGATGCAGTAACATCTGCAGTTACGTAGCGCCGTATACGAGACCCGTACGTACGGTGCAATGGGAGGTGCGGGGG
>JBJFHH010000245.1:0-26781 GCA_051893475.1 Bacillus sp. (in: firmicutes)
AGGCGACAACATTCAAACGAATTTGACTTTTAATGAAATGATGACTATTCAAAGCTCTTATCGTACAGCTGCAAATAATATCGAGCAAATTTCCATTGATGGAAGCGGCACAAAAATTGACGGCATCTATTACTACATCGTTTCTGATGAAGAACAAAAAAACATTCAGACTCTACTGAAAGAGCAATTAGAGCTATAACCATCCCTATAAAAAAGAGCCCAGCAAATTTGCTGGGCTCTTTTTTATGTTATTTTCATCCGCAATAAAGATCATTTCTTTCGCCTTCATTTTCCATACAACCGTATAATCCTCGATTCGGAAATACAGATGAAAAGTCATCCAGTTGCAAATGAATATAAGGATGGGGTTCCTCAATTAATACAATGTCCTCTTCCGACATATAGCCTTCCATTCCATTAATCTAAACCTGATAAACATTGCTGATTTGCTTTTCTACATATAGCTTATTCAAGTAATCGGCCGTTCCTATATATTCTTTAAAGCATTTATTCTTGTAAACATCGGCTTGTATAGCCAATACGAGTCCATTGCTGTGTATATCATGTCCGTAACGATTGGGCTGATTTTCTATCTCTTCTGTATCATTTATAAACAAATGTTCTATCAGATCTTTTGGTGTAATGCCAAACATCGAGAATCCGCTCAAAATGATGAAAGCAAGCAATATATACGCCTGTACTTTAAACTTCCAATTGTCAAAATGCTTCTTGTTCTCTTCTTGCTTCTCGCTTTTATACTCTTTCGCATACCGACTATGTTGTTCATCTAACACTTCTGCTCGATATATTTTCTTATGCAAATCATTCAAACCATTAAACCATTGCACGAATGACTTGTATTCAGTAAGAACAGCTTCTGCTTGCCCGATTTTTTCTATTCTCCCGAAATTCATCCAAATCACCCGATCACATAGCTCTTCTACTTGTGTTAAGGAATGACTAATAAAAATAATCGTTTTGCCTTCCTTTTTCAAACAATTGATTTTTCGGACACATTTTTGATAAAAGGCCTGATCCCCTACCGAAAGTGCTTCATCAATGATTAAAATATCCGGATTGATATAAGCTGAAACAGCAAAGCTTAAACGAGCTCTCATACCACTCGAATATCTTTTTACCGGCTGATGTATATACTCCCCCAAATCTGCGAACTCAATGATTTTCTCTTTCAACGAATCCGCTTCCGCTTTATCGTAGCCGTAGATAAGACACCTTACTTCAATATTTTCAAGACCCGTTAACTGATTGTTTAATCCTGTTGAATTAGAAATCAAGGACGTCTTTCCGTTAATTTCAACCATACCGGAAGTAGGCGCAATGATTTCCGCAAGCAAATTGCGCAGTGTTGATTTTCCGGAACCATTCAACCCGATAATCCCGATTATCTCACCTTCCAATATAGCAAATGATAAATCCTTTACCTGATAAAAATAAGGTTTATTTTTATCGTTCAGCGAGAAAATTTTAAAAATTCTATCAGAACGCTTACTACTTAAATTTAATCTTTTTGTAACTTGAAAAAATAAAATCTTAGGTCTCATGAAGACCTCCACTATTCAAAGATAATCGACTAATTTATGTCGGAATTTCATATGAAAATGCGATGCTGTCAATAAAACCAACAAAGTGACTGACCAGAAATAAAACGCATATGTTACATCCTGATAAAACCAGCTCCCCCCCAATAAAGAGGACCTAAAGCCATCAATTATATAGAAAAAAGGATTTAACTTCAAAATGTTATATATGAACTCCGGTAAGATACTGACTTCCCATACAATCGGCAAAGTGAAAAACATTCCTCTCATACCTGATTGAATGATTGCTTGTGCATCACTTATAATCGTTACTAATGAAGAAGACAATAAGGTGAATCCGAACAGTAAGAATAAAAGGCAAATGCTATAGTAGATTAATTGCAGTAAATACACGCCGGCGAATTCTCCATTTATTAACAAAATAATAAAGGTCAGCACGAGCATAATTAGAAAAGAAAAGGCATGCTCGATAATTTTAATGGTCGGCAGCACGCTTGGAGGTATACTCATTTTCGATAGATCGTTCAACTTCACATACACAAAATTAGAAGCATTGATAACCGTGTAATAAATAAAGAACCATGGAATAAATCCTGCTGTAAGCCACACAAAAAAAGGAGTATCTCCAACAGGAGACCCTCCTCTTAAACCAAAACCGAACACAAACCAATAAAACCCAATTTGAAGTAACAGATTCATTATTTGCCAAACTGCTCCCAAATAATGCTTTCTATACTTACATTTCACTTCATAAGCGCTCAATCTCAAAATGACAGGCAAATGAAGAAATTGCTGTTTTATGATTTGCTGAATGGATTTCATACAAGCTTTGCTTCTTTGCTCAGGAATTCATAAAGGTTGCCGTAGTTCATATATTCAACATCATCAGAGACAGACTTCACAATATTTTTTGTGTCGAATACTCTTTTATTATTCATTCCTGCTAAATCTTCTTTGCTTAGCTCTTTAAACTCGTTATGATCGGATAAAACTAAAATCAAGTCAGATTTTGCTACAGCTTCTTTCATATCTTGCATAACCCAGTCCAGCTGCACATGAGGATCAAACGCTCTTACTTCATATTTGCCTTCTGATTTCAGCATTTCATAAATTTCCATAGCCGGAGATTCACGAATATCATCGACATTTCCTTTATACGTTAAACCGAATACGGTAACCACTTGTCCATCAACATTATTCATTAATGCATGAACGTTTTCTACAACATATTCCGGCATAGATGTATTGATTGTACGAGATAAATCAATCAGTTTTGCTGTTTTTGGCGCTTTCGCCACGATGAAGTATGGATCGACCGCTAAGCAATGTCCGCCGACACCTGGCCCAGGTGTGTGAAGATTAACACGCGGGTGCTTGTTCGCCATTTCAATGACATCTAAAGCATTGATTTCCAGCTCGTTGCACACCTTCGCCAATTCATTTGCCAATGCGATATTTACATCACGGAATGTGTTTTCCATCAGCTTAGACATTTCTGCTGTCTTCGCATTTGTTTTAATGATTTCACCTTTAACAAATGTGCTGTACACCATAGCCCCTGCTTCTGTACATTCAGGTGTAAGGCCGCCGACGATACGGTTGTTGTAAATCAACTCATGCATAATTTGGCCAGGTAATACACGTTCCGGACAATGCACAAGGAAAATGTCCTTCCCTACTGTATAACCAGCTGCTTCCACTAACGGCTTCACAACATCATCCATGCTGCGCGGTCCGATTGTTGATTCCACAATAATAACATTGCCTTTTTCAACATAAGGCAATACTTTTTCCACTCCGCTGACAACAAATGATAAATCACATGATTTATGCTCGTCGTCATTGTTTGGAGTCGGAACGGCAATAATAAAAGCATCCGCTTTTTCCGGCTGCAATGATGCCTTGAAATTGCCTTTTGCAATTACTTCTTCCAATGCCTCCTGCAGACCTGGTTCTTCTATATGGATACGTCCATTATTCAATGAATCAATTACTTCCTGTTTTACATCAACACCAACTACTTCCACATCATGCTTCGCGAACATGATTGATGTTGGCAGACCAATATATCCTAAACCGACTGTTACTATTTTCATAAATAATTTCCTCCACTCACTTTAAGCCAAGTTTCCTTACTGTTTTTGCTATTTTAATAGATGATGGAATACGGCTCATTCAGTTTCACTGTTATCAATATATAGCACATGCCCTCTATAATCAAGAGCATTTGACAATTAAGAAAATAAGCATACCGGATGGAACAAAATAAACTAATCAGTTTATTTTGCACCGCTTATTTTATCATAAAAATCACCAACTACACTTTTATTGTTTTTTTCAGATAATAAAAATATATCATAAATTCCCTGGCAGATGTACCTAAAGCTAGCATGAATACTATTTCTTTTTTTATAAATAATAAAGGGAGGATATTAAGAAATAAGGTGAATAAATGAGAAGGAATATTCATTTAATCCGGACAATCGGAAATGAGCTAAGAAGCTTACGAAAAGCTAAAAATTTGCATGTGAAAGATATAGCGGAGGATGTTGGCGTTTCGTCCACCTACATTTCCGAAATCGAAAGAAATAATAAAGTGCCGAGCAATGAACTGATTGAAAAAATGGCTCAAACATATAATGTCGATGAAAAACGTTTATATAAAGGATTTAATATCATTCCGGAAAGCGTCATTTTTGAATTGACCTCGACGTACGGCTTATATGATTTGTTTTATGAACTTTCCGAGGATGAGAGCATTACTCGAGAAGAAAAGGATGAATTTTACCAAAAAGTGAAAGAACTGTACAAGGATACATTCAAGAAAAGGTGATAAATATGAGTTATGAAACAGCTATGGTTTTTAAAAATTTATTATTATTCTTTTCCGGATGTATATTTGCCGGAATCGTTGCTTCACTTATTACAGCTTACTATATGCACAATAGTGTAATTACTGACGAAATTGAAGATAATATTGTTTTTGCCGATATTCCTAAAGCAAAATTGCTATGGAAGCACCCTAAAACGTTTTTAACCGCGTTGGAAATGCAATATGCACTCCTCTATTGGCATTTCAGCAACTCACAAAAGAAGTCGTTAAAGGCCAATTTAAAAAGAGGCAGAATCATTCTCATATCGATTGTTATCCTTTTCTTTATCTTGCTGTTTGCTTCCTTATTCGGATCATTTAATATTCAATTGCAGTCCAAATGCTGAAGTTTACGATGATTTCCCAGACAGCTCAATGTTGCGGATCCTCTTCCAAAGCCAACCTAACAATAGTATTGAAATAGCGGCAAAAATCACCTTCCCTTGCCTTGTCCATTGGATTAGCTGATTGACAGAATATACTTCCAGCAGAAGTGCCGGTATTTTTCCGACTGTACTTGCCGCTACAAATACAAAGAAAGGAGTTGTTCCGATTGCTGCAATAAAGGTGACCACCCCCGAAGGCATAAACGGCATAATACGAAGCGACAAAATCAACAAAAATGCTTCTCTGCTGCTGGCATGCAACAACCTCGAAATCTTCGGATGAGAAAAAAACTTCGACTTCGAAAGCCTGCTGAATCCTTTACGGTAAAGAATAAACGAAATGACCGCTCCCATAGCTTCGCCAATCAAAGAGATAATCGTCCCTTGCAACAGACCGAAAATAGCAATATTCGCCGCAGTCAAAAACACGCTCGGAACGAATCCCAAAATGCTAATGATGATATTTAACAATATACTGATAACTACAGCTAGTTCTTCATATGTTGCCAATATGGAGATTACTTGCTCTTCCACGGATGGTTTCCCTCACTTTTTCTATTATTTTCTCTCGATTTTAGCATATCTTGTTTCTAATAAAAAAACCTTTCTTTCATTCAACAAACAATTGAATGAAAGAAAGGTTATCATAATTATCTCTCCACATTAAAATAACGTGCCTCAGGATGCGCAAATACAATGGCGGAAACAGATGCTTCCGGCTCCATCATATGACCGTCTGTTAAGCGTACGCCGATATCTTCGGGCTTGAGCAATCTAAACAGCTTTTCCTGATCCTCCAAATTCGGACAAGCCGGGTAACCGAACGAAAATCTTTGTCCGATATATTTAGCGGCAAAACGATCTTTCATGCTCATATCGACAGAATCGGAAATTCCCCATTTATCACGGATAATTTGATGCATTCTTTCTGCAAAACCTTCCGCTGTTTCCAGCGCAATTGATTGGATTGCATGGCTTTTCAAAAATTCGCCTTGCTCCTTCCAATGGTCACTGTACTGGCGGATGCCGAATCCGGCTGTTACGACAAAGAATCCGACATAATCCATCACACCCGATGAGACAGGTTTCAAATAATCCGCTAAGCAAAGGAACGGCGCACTGTCCTGTCTCGGAAAATCAAACACTTCCAATATTTCCTTCATATTTTCAGGATTATACACAATTACTTTATTGCCGTCACTTTGCGCCGGGAAAAATTGATAGACGCCGTTTACTCTATAATCTGAACTTTTCAGTTCACCATAAAGCGAATCGACCAGCTCTGTTAAAGCAAGTGCGCGTTCATCACCTTCCTGCAGCAATTTATCAAGCTTGCCCTTCAAGCCTAAATGATGGCCAATCAGCATTTGTCTGTTTACATACGGCATCACTGTTTGCAGCGGGTAATCAAGGAGCGTATGACGCTTCAAATCTTCCGGCTGCTTCACTTCCGCCTGCGGAACAGTAACGACCGGCTGTACGACTTCCTTCGTTTCAACTGTTCTGTTCGCTAGCAAAGCTGCTGATTTTTTACGTTTCTCATCTAATTCTGCTAAAAATCCGACCTTTTGCTTCTCATCATGCATCGTATTCGCTAATGCCAGACCTTCCATCGCATCCTTCGCATAAAGCACTGTGCCGTTATACTCCGGATGAATTTTCGTATCAGTGAATTTACGCGATAGAGCCGCTCCTCCTACCATAATCGGCGTGTCGATGCCATTATCCTTCAAATCTTGCGCTGTCAGCACCATTTGCTGTGCCGATTTAACCAATAAACCGGACAGACCAATCATCGATGGCTTATGCTCTTCAACGGCAGCAACCAACTGCTGTGACGTCACTTTAATGCCTAAATCAACAATCGTGTAGCCATTATTCGCTAAGATGATTTCCACCAAGTTTTTACCGATATCATGCACATCGCCTTTGACAGTAGCAAGAATGATTTTCCCTTTGGAATTGCCGGTTTCGCTTTTCTCCATAAACTGTTCAAGATGGGAAACCGATGCCTTCATCACTTCCGCGCTTTGCAATACCTCGGCAACGATCAGTTTATTTTCGTTAAACAGTACACCAACCTCACTCATGCCGGCCATTAACGGTCCGTTGATGATCTCAAGCGGTGCCGAGCCTTTCGCCAAAGCCTCGTCCAAATCGGCAATTAAGCCTTCCTTTGTACCCTCTACAATGTATTGCGCCAAACGTTCCTCAAGCGGAAGTTGCTTCGTATCTTGTTTCTTTTCTACCTTTTTATCACGATAAAAAGCAATAAAACTTTGCAATGTTTCGTCGCTCGTTTCAAAAAGCAAATTCTCCGAAAGCGCCACTTCGTCCTTTGGAATGCCAGCAAAACGCTCCAGTTTTTCAGTGTTCACAATGGCATAATCGAGTCCGGCCTTCGTGCAATGATAAAGGAAAACGGCATTCAATACCTCGCGACCGCGCGGCGGCAATCCGAACGAGACATTGCTGACACCCAGAATCGTCTGAACCTCCGGCATCGTTTCTTTAATCACTTGTATTCCTTTTACCGTTTCAAGTGCTGCGCCAATATATTGCTCATCACCGGTACCGACTGGGAAGACAAGCGGATCAAAAATCAAATCTTTCGGATTTAATCCATATTTATTGACGAGCAAATCATAAGAGCGCTTGGCAATTCGCAACTTATCCTCTGCTGTGATTGCCATCCCTTTTTCATCAATCGTACCGACAACGAGCGCGCCGCCATATTGGTGAATGAGTGCTGATACACTGGCGAACTTATCTTCTCCGTCTTCTAAGTTGACTGAGTTAATAACCGCTTTCCCCTGCGAATGCTTGAGCGCCTGTTCAATAACTTGATCATCGGTCGAATCAATAACGAGCGGCACTTTTACCTTTTTGACAACCTCTTCAACGAATTCCTTCATATTACCGAGCTCATCATCATCTGGATCAGCTAAGCAAATATCGATAACATGAGCGCCTTTTTTTACTTGTGCGCGGGCAATTTCCGACGCTTGCTCGAACTGTCTGTCTCGTATTAATTCTTTGAACTTGCGAGAACCGATTACATTCGTACGCTCGCCGACAAAAAGCGGTCTCATACTATCATCGTACAAAAGCGCATCCGTTCCGGAAACGGCATGATTATGTGTTTCTGTCGGAATTTCGCGCGGCTTAATTTCGGCAACAGCCTCAGACATCGCTTTCACATGCGCAGGTGTCGTCCCGCAGCAACCGCCGATTACATTAATCCAGCCTTTTTCGGCAAACTGCTTCACCTTATTTGCTAATGAAGCCGGCGACTCGTGATAATGCCCTTCTTCATCCGGTAAACCGGCATTCGGATAGCAGGAAATGCCGACATCAGCGAGCTCTGATAATGTCCGGACATGATCGGTCATGAATTCCGGTCCAGTCGCACAGTTCAAACCGATAGCAATCGGCTTCATATATTCGCAGGAGAAGTAGAATGCATCAATCGGCTGACCCGCAAGTGTCGTCCCCATTGGTTCAATCGTACCAGAAATGATAATCGGCAGTTCCTTCTCCTTATTCTTGAATGCCTGCTGAATGCCCGTATAAGCGGCTTTCACGTTCAGCATATCCTGACATGTCTCAACAACCAGTACATCAGCGCCACCGTCCAGAAGACCTTCCGCCTGCTCACGATACGATTCTTGCAAAATATCAAATGTCGTTCCGCCTGTGAGCGACAATGTTTTGGTCGTTGGACCCATAGAACCGCCGACAAATCGCGGCTTCTCATCCGTCGAATATTTTTCACATGCCGCTTTTGCTAACTCAGCAGATACTTTATTGATTTCATAAGCCAAATGACCGATGTTGTACTCATCCAAAACAAGGCTTGTCGCACCGAATGTATTTGTCTCAATAATATCGGAACCAGCCTCTAAATACGCTTCATGTATTCCTTTAATTACATCAGGAGCAACGAGCGATAAGTATTCATTACAGCCTTCATACTCTTCTCCTCCAAAATCAGCCGCAGTCAAATTCGCTTCCTGTATCATCGTTCCCATAGCCCCATCAAGAACGAGAATCCGTTCTTTCATAATGGAGGATAAAGCTTTCTTACTCATGCACTGTCACTTCCTCTTTCTGTTTTGCATCGATTGTCCGTATAAATTTCGTCAACTCGACAGTCATTTCATAGCGTAAAAACGGGGTAATCAAATACATACCATTAAATCGTTCCATCGCCGCTTCAACCAGTTCTTTTGCGATTGCAATTCCTTCCCGCTCCGCCTGAAGTCGGTCGTCACCCGCTTTTTCCATCGCTCTCAGCACATGATCCGGCAATTTGATTCCCGGAACCTCATGATGGATAAACTCGGCATTGCGGTAGCTCGTTAAAGGCATAATTCCAATAAAAATCGGCGCATCAAGATGTTTAGTCGCCTGATAGATATCCTCAACCTGATGAAGAGAATAAATCGGCTGCGTCAAAAATGAATCGGCGCCATGCTGGATTTTCTTTTCCATTCTTTCTACCGCTTTATGAAGATATTTCACATTCGGGTTAAAAGCAGCTGCTACATTGAAGCTCGTCTTTTTGCCGAGAGGTTTGCCGCTGAAAGAAAGACCTTCGTTATACTGCTTAATCAGCTTGATCAATTCAAAGGACGACACATCATAAACGGAAGTCGCTCCCGGAAAATCGCCAACTTTGGAAGGATCGCCGGTAATGACAAGAATCTCATTCAAATCGAGCGTTGACAGTCCCATTAAATGAGATTGCAGACCGATTAAATTATGATCACGACATGTCAAATGCACAAGCGGATTGATTCCTTCCGCTTTCAGCATCGTTCCGAGTGCCATATTGCTCACGCGCGGGGAAGCAAGCGAATTATCGGCAAGCGTAATACTGTCAGCTCCAGCATCCGTTAATGCTTTTGCTCCTTTTATATACAGCTCGACCGGCAGTTTCTTCGGCGGATCCAATTCAACCAAAATCGTCCGCTTCTTTTTCGCCGTTTCATAAAGAGCTTCTTGCTTTTGTATAGGATGCGTCTCGACAACTTCAACTTTACGCAGCTTCACTTTTTTCTCAATAATTGGCGTTCTGTCAATAAGTGCCTTGCTCACTTCCTCAATATGCTTCGGTGTCGTACCACAGCAGCCACCAATGATGCGAGCACCTTGCTCTCTTAATGCAAGCGCACTTTTTCCGAAATATTCAGGATTTTCTTCGTATTGTAATTTACCGTCACTATACTCCGGCAAGCTAGCATTCGGATAAGCACTTAAGTAAGCATGCTTCAGCAATGGTACCTCTTCCAGCGAGCGAATCGTATGATGCGGACCAAGCCTGCAGTTGACACCAACGACATCCGCTCCCAAATCTTCCAGTCGGAACAGTGCATCGCTTAAATGCATGCCATTTTGAAGATAGGCAATTTCATGAAGCGTCACATTCGCGATAATCGGCAGTGACGTTTCTTTTCTGGCAATTTTCAAAACCTCTTCCATTTCTTCAAAGTCATAATATGTCTCCAGCAAAATACCGTCTGGATTTTCAATAAGCAAACTGAACAATTGCTCGCGGAAGCTTCGTTTAATTTCCTCAATTGTCATATCTGAATTACGCAAATTACGTGTTGCGCCGATTGTGCCAAACACGAAACAATTGTCGCCCGCAGCACTTCTGGCAATCTTGATTCCTTCTCTATTAATCGACGAAACCTGGTCCTCCAAGCCATATCTTTTCAGCTTAAAATGATTGGCTCCGTATGTATTTGACTGGATAATTTCCGCTCCAGCCTGCACATATGCCTGATGAATTCCCCTTACTAACTGCGGATTGATCAGGTTCAGCTCCTCATAGCATTGATCAACGCCAGTCGTATACAACAATGTGCCCATTGCCCCTTCGCCGATTAAAATTCTCTTTTGTATTTCTTCACGAAAATTCATGCCCTTCACCCCAAGATCGCCATTATTCTATTCATTCAACTGCATTAAGAACGAACATATCCTTTACTCGTACTATACTGCAAAGCTTGCTTTAAATCCTCGATTAAATCCTCTGCATTTTCAATTCCAACCGACAAGCGCAGCAATCCTTCTGTTACGCCTCTTGCTTCACGAATTTCCACCGGAATGTCCGCGTGTGTCTGCGTCGCCGGATACGTGATCAATGTTTCAACACCACCAAGACTCTCCGCATAGCTGATGATATTCACATGCTTCAGCACAGCCTTCACAACTTCCTGATTTTTCACTTCAAATGACAGCATGCCGCCATAGCCGCAGCTTTGGCTTTCGATAATCGCTTTATCTGCCGCAGTGGCCAATCCCGGATAATACACTTTTTTAACTAGCTCATGTTCCGCAAGAAAAGCGGCAATTTTGGCTGCGTTTTTTTGCTGTTGCTCAATGCGAAGCGCCAATGTTTTCATACCTCTTAATAAAAGCCACGAATCAAACGGGCTTAAAATGGCTCCGGCGCCATTTTGGAAAGCAACGATACGTGCACTCAATTCCTCCGTTGCTGTAACGACTAAGCCCGCAATCACATCATTATGACCGCCTAAATACTTCGTTCCGCTATGAATAACGAGATCCGCTCCAAGTGTAATCGGCTTTTGCAAATATGGTGTTAAAAATGTATTGTCGACAATCGTCAATAAACCATTCTCTTTGGCAATCTCACTAATCGCCTTCAAGTCGGTAATTTTCATTAATGGATTCGTAGGCGTTTCAATGAATAACGCTGCTGTTTTGTCAGTAATCGCTGCCTTCACCTCATCCAAACAGCTCGTGTCCACGTAGGAAGCGGTAATATCATACTGCTTAAACACTTGCTCAACCAAACGATATGTACCACCGTACAAATCATCCGAAATGACAAGATGATCGCCCGGCTTGAATAAAAACAAGACCGATGTAATCGCCGCCATTCCGGAAGAAAATGCAAATCCAGCATGGCCCTCCTCTAAGGCAGCAATCGTTTCTTCAAGCACCTTTCTCGTAGGATTGGCAGTACGCGAGTAATCAAAACCGGTACTTTTGCCAAACTCCGGATGCTCAAAAGTCGCTGATAAATAAATTGGTGTGCTGATTGCTCCAGTTTGCGGATCTTGCTTTACGCCCGCCTGAGCCAGTCTTGTTTCAATATTCATGTTTCAAAACCCCCATATATTAAAAAGTAAATCAGTAAATGAACATAACAATAAAACGCCCTTTTCGTATGAAAAGAGCGTTCGTAAATTCTCATTACTATGCTCTCATCGACTAGAAATCACAATCTACTGGCATTAGCACCGTTCAATAAATGATGGTTGCTGAAGCTTCTCAGGGCCAGATCCCTCCGCTTCTCTAGATAAGAGTAAATATTAAATTTTCGGAATAATTCATTTTTTATATCATAATCAACTTACGTTGTGTTGTCAATAACTTTTCTAAATTTACTGACAATAAATCCATTCCCTTCAGCGTAGTTTCTATTTATTGCGAATTATCAATTTTTCATGTAAAATTTTTCAGGTCGTATTTTCCAGAAAAATATGATATAAAAAATTTATCCGTTTATTGACATTTATCAGAAAGGATTGTGGATCATGCTGAAAGAATTTCGTACGTTTATTAATCGCGGAAATGTCATTGATTTAGCTGTCGGGGTTGTCATTGGTACAGCATTCGGGAAAATCATCACATCGCTTGTGGAAGATATCATTATGCCTCCAATCGGGCTTTTGGTTGGAAAAGTCGATTTCACCGACTTGTATATCAATCTATCAGGAAAAGAGTATGCTTCATTGGCAGACGCAAAGGCTGCAGGAGCTGCCACTATTAACTACGGATTATTTATCAATAATATTATCAATTTCCTAATTATTGCATTCTGTATTTTCCTTGTCATCCGCCAAATAAACAAGCTGACGCCAAAGAAAGAGGAAGCTCCTGTCACAACAAAAGAATGCCCAGCTTGCTTATCTACCATCCCATTAAAAGCAACACGTTGCCCGGCTTGCACAACGCACTTAGAAGTACAAGCGGAAGCTTAAAAACAAAAGCGCAAACGCCCCTCATAGCACCGTGTGAACTGGAGGGGCTGAAGTCATACGTCGTTAAACTTATGCACTGAATGGAATTCTATAATTTCTAGCAACCATAAAGAAGCGATTCTTACCATACTTAAATATGGCAAGAATCGCTTCTTTAATACGTAAAATAAATAGCTGTTTACACTAGCTGGAAAATCAATTCATTGATTTCCTCTACTGTCGGCAAGCCGGAAATAGCACCTTTTTTGGTTGTAGTCAGGGCACCGGAAGCGTTGGCGAAACGCAAAATATCATGGTAATTCACACGAATCACTTCTTCAATGTTTTCATCGTTAACATTATACTCCATCAGCTTCGCCAGGAAACCGCCGATAAAAGCGTCACCTGCGCCAGTTGTATCGATTGCCTCTACACGATAGCCTTCAGAAGGATAAAATTTGTCCTTCAGCCAAATTTCAGCACCCTCTGCTCCTTTCGTATAAACAACCACTTTTACATCACCTGTAAACAATGATTGAAGCGCTTGTTTTTCATCGGCAATACCCGTGATAAATTCCAATTCCTCATCAGAAACTTTCACAATATTTGCTTTCGGCAAGAATTCGCGAACTGTGCTTTGACAAGCTTTTTCATCATCCCATAACGGCAAGCGAATGTTCGGATCGAAGGAAACGACGCCTCCCGCTTTTTTCACAAGTTCAATTGCCTTCGCATGCGCATATTTCATCGGACTTTCCACTAAATCGACCGAACAGAAATGCAGCAGATCGCCTTTTGCAAACCAATCTTCTCCAATTTCAGCTGCTTCCAGCAATAAATCAGCTGACGGCTTGCGGTAAAATGCAAAGTCTCGTTCTCCATTTTCTTTTAATGAAACAAAAGCCAGTCCTGTCGGCGCTTCCGTTGTTCGAAATACTTTATCCGTATTAACACCTGCATCTTGTAATACACCTGTCAAAAAATCACCAAATCCGTCTTTACCAAGCTTCGTAATCATACTTGATTGATGACCATACTTGCTTACTGCCGCCGCTACATTGGCAGGAGCCCCGCCCGGAAGCTTTGTAAATGCTTCAACCGCATCCAAGCCCTTGCCTTTTTCATTAGCGACAAAATCAATTAATACTTCCCCAATACTAAATAAAGTTGACATCTATTCTCTTCCTCTTCCAAAACGTTATATCTAAATAATAATTATAGCACTTATTCACAAATATGATGAAAAATTTTAAAATTATCGATTTTCTATGCGGTATTCATAATAATTCAGTGCTAATGCACATAAACAAACCCAAAATCCTCCAGCCGCAAAACCTGCTACGACATCACTCGGATAATGAACGCCCAAATAAATGCGGCTGATGCCGATTGTCAATATTATAGAAGCGCAGCAAGCTATTATAAAAGCATCCAGCACCGTCCTCTTCGCAATTTTAACAAAAACGATTGCCAACGCACTGTATAAAATAAATGAACCCATACTATGTCCACTTGGAAAACTGTAGCCGCTCTCGACAATGAGACGGTAAAAGTTCGGGCGCTCTCGCTCAAACCAATGCTTCAACAGCAAATTAACCCCTGTGCCCAAACCGCATGTCAAAACGATAAACAGCGCATATCTTTTTTTATAAAAGAAGAACAGAATCAACGTTGAAACTGCAACAGCCAGTATTGTCCATGTTTTTCCGCCGAAAAAAGTCACCGCCTTCATGAAAGCTGTCCACTGCGGCGTAATCTGACCTTGGATCATATCAATCACAGTATGGTCAAAATACGCCAATTCATCTGCTCGAAGCTTGCTTGCCACTTCAACAAAAACGAAAGCGGACAACACGAGCAAAATACTTAAGTATATAAAATATTTAACATTTGTTTGTGATATCTGTCTCTCTTGGTTGCTAATCATATGAAATACTCCTTTTAAATCTGCTAGTCTCTATTATGTAAATATACCCATAATAAATTGGCATTTCACTAGCAAAAGTTGGAGCAAAGTGCTAATTTGTTATTCTTTCCGGGAAATTTAGAAAAATCGTTACCGTTCCTTTTTTCTTCCAAAATTAAATGACCCTTGAAGCTGCATCCATCATTCCTAAAGGCAGGGCAACAACTACAAGAGCCAATTCCTTCTTATACTAATTTCGATTGCAAATAAGCTTTCGCAGCCTCTTGCATTTGACGATAGCTTTCAGCTTCTGCCTCGAACACTGTTTTTTCCGATGCTTTAAAGCCGGACTTCGTAACATCAATAGTCACTTTGTACTCATACGTAGCATTTCCAATTAAGTCAATAATGTATTCTTCACCGTTTTTATGAGCGACGCATTTTACTTTTCCGCCCGGATTGTAAACCGTAACAGCCTCTTCAAAGCTATTCTCATTCAATAAACATGTCACAAGCGTGGAAGCACTCATCGCTGTTCCGCACGCATTGGTGAAGCCGACTCCTCTTTCAAATGTTTTGACAAATATATTGCCCTTTTCAAGAAGTGCAACGAAGCTGACATTGACGCCATCCGGGAAATAACGGTTTTCTCCGTTTACATGCTCGGAAAACGTCTTCTGTACGTCGCTTTGCAGTACTTCATTCGTCACGATTGTAATAATATGCGGATTTGGAACCGCAACAGCGGTGAATTTCAAATCCCCTGTCAAATCTGGCAAAGACTGCTGTATGAATGTGTCTCCATCCGCATTCATCGGCAAATCGGCTACTTTGAATGAAACAGGCGAAATCTCCACCTTATAAGTCGGGATATCCCCATAAATAGACGCTGTTTCTTCGACCGCAAGCACAGCCTTCATCGTTTCAATTTGCAGTTGTTTTTTTCCTAACAGCTCACATGCATAACGAGCTACACAGCGCAAGCCATTGCCGCACATGGACGCTTCTGAACCATCACTGTTAAAAACACGCATCTTTCCGTCAGCAATCTTACTGTTTTGGAAAAATAAAATTCCATCAGCTCCAAGTCCTGTCTCGCGGTTACAGACAGACTTTGTCAGCTCAGCACGTTCCGTATCATTCAATGATAATGGCTCATTAAATTCATCCAAAATAAAGAAGTCATTGCTCGACCCATGACATTTAATTAAATTCAGTTTCATGTCTTCATTCCTCACTCTAAAAATTGTAATTAGCTCTATCATACTATATGAAAAACGTTAAATGGAAGCAGAAATAGGACCAATACGGAAAAGACGTATGCCGTCTTTTCCGTAGGTCCTGTTCGTTTACTTATCAAAATTACTATTGTTCATTGCCATCCACAACAACATCAAGTTTTCCGGTTGTCGGGTCAATTACCAGACCGTGAACTTTAACATCAGTAGGAATCAACGGATGATTACGAATGACGTTCACACTGTTTGAAACACTTTCCGAAACATCCTTGAACCCGCGCAGCCATACATTCAAATCAATACCGGCATTTTCTAAAACCGTCATTGTATCCGGTGATACATTACGGTTTTTCATCGCCTTCACAACATCATCCACTGACACGGAAGCCATACCGCAATCATGGTGTCCCACAACATACACTTCCTCAGCGCCAAGGCTGTATATGGCAATCATAATACTTCTCATGACGCTGCCGAATGGATGGGAAACGACCGCACCGGCAGTTTTGATGATTTTAACATCACCATTGCGGATATTCATTGCTTTCGGAAGCAATTCTACTAATCTCGTATCCATACAACTGATAATAACCATCTTTTTCTGCGGAAACTTGTCCGCTTGAAAGCTTACATACTCTTTATTTTCCACAAATTGTTCATTGTACGCTAAAATTTCATTCAAAACATTCACAATATTCACCACTTTGCTAATATAATGAAACCATTATATCAAAACACCCCAATTTTTTCCTCACTTTTGCATATGACAGTCAATTTTTTGAGTAGCTTAGCAATTTAGCGCATAAAGCATAAATTGCGATCATATCATCCTTCACCGTTTCCTCCGTGAATGTCAAAATCGGTGTATTCAGCTCCTTGAAACGATTGCTCCACTCGAGCGGCATGTAGCCTTTTTGAAAAGAGACGAGCTTTCTGCCTTCCGCGGAAGAAATCTCAAACGAGCGCAAATAACCGCTAACATTTACCTTCATTCTGACAGAACGCTTATCATCATATACGACCCCATTGTACCGGAATAATGATTTCTTCAATTTCTCTTCATAAGCAGCTATTCTCTCTCCTGCGCTATTCCATACCGTCATATTTCTTCCTAGAAAACCGGATACTTTAAAGCTCGCCAGTTTCTTTCCCCGCACATCAAGCACATAATAGCTTTGCGGGAGAAAAATCAGCAGTTCATTCGGGATCCACCATTTATACCAGGCTGCATGTTTGTCCTTTATTTCTCCGATGCATTGGCCACGCGGATTAAACAAAACTATTCGCAAAGTTGGAGCCGGCATTAACGTCATTAATACATTTCGATACTCAAACAAATTCTTATCGCTCACTTCCAAATCATCCGGCATCTCCTGATAGCGCTTCTTATTCACATGAAACTGAATATAAAACAGACAACTCAGCAACATAAACGGAACAGTTGCCTCCCACACATAGATAGTATGTAAAAAACGGCTCAAAATCACAAAAACAATCACACTTAACAGCGCTGCATAAATCGAAATATTAAGTGAAGTCGTCGCAGCCGATTTATAATATTCCTTAATATTCATATAATCCTCTCCAATTATCATAAAAAAACAGACTGTTAAAGAACATTACATTCTTTCTCCAAGTCTGTTTTACACGCTGTGAACTACTATTCAATTACAGAATTCGGAAAATCAATGGAATTCTGTATTCGCTGCCTTCATATGCCTTAACCGCTGCCACAATCGTAAAGACAAAACCGGCAATTCCGATAATAGGCAGTAAAATTGCGCCAATGAAAACGAGCGTAAGAACTCCGGCAATAACCGAATAAATAAAATACGAAATAATAAAGTTAAAGTATTGACGACCATGATAATCAACAAATGAAGATTGGTCCTTCTTGATAATCCATATAATAAGCGGACCGATGATAGTCGTAAATAAACTTGTCACATAAATAAGCGAAGCAAATAATCTTTCATCACTACTAGGCATTTCAAAAACTCCTTTCATTACTATTATACAATAGATGAATGGATAGGTTCATTAATTTTTCCGCTATCAATTTACATTAAATTACCGCAATGCTATAATTCTCGACATTAGCAAAAAATACGGGGGAAGCAATGAATATTACACATTCCAAAAAAGAAAAACTGAAATTATTTATATCAATTATGCTGCCTGTCCTTATTACGCAGGTCGGCATGTTTGCCATGACCTTTTTCGACACGGTCATGTCCGGAAATTACGGAGCGGCTGATTTAGCAGGTGTTGCAATCGGCAGTTCGATTTGGACTCCTGTTTATACTGGTTTAACCGGCATCTTGATTGCCGTAACGCCGATTGTTTCACAATTGGTGGGTGCCGGCAAAGAAAAGAATGTACCTTATTCCGTCACACAGGGCATTTATTTATCTATTCTTTTAGCAGCAATTGTAATGGCAATCGGCTCGCTCGTATTAAACCCGATTTTAAATGCCATGTCTCTCGAACCGCATGTGCGTGAAATCGCGCATGACTATTTAATCGCCCTGTCATGGGGAATCATTCCGCTGTTTTTCTTCAGCGTCATCCGCTCGTTCGTTGACGCACTCGGGCAAACAAGAGTGTCGATGATCATTACATTAGTTGCTCTGCCGATTAATGTATTTTTCAACTACGTTTTAATCTTTGGGAAACTGGGCTTTCCGGAGCTCGGCGGTGTCGGCTCAGGTTATGCGACAGCAATCACGTATTGGATTGTTTTACTAATTTCTATTATCATTATTGCAAAAGTCAAACCTTTCAGCACATACCGACTGTTTAGAGCTGTTGTGCCATTCTCATTGAAAGAATGCCTGACGATTTCAAAGATTGGCGTGCCGATCGGACTTTCCATCTTTTTTGAAACAAGCATTTTCTCGGCCGTTACGCTGTTGATGAGCGAATATAGCACGAATACAATCGCAGCTCATCAAACGGCATTAAACTTCTCGTCATTATTATATATGATGCCGCTCAGCATCTCGATGGCATTAACGATATTAGTAGGCTTTGAAGTCGGCGGAAAAAGATATCACGATGCGAAGCAATACAGCTTCATCGGAACGATTTTTGCGGTCAGCATGTCCTTGTTTTTCGCTGCCGCATTATATTTCTTCCGTTTCGACATTGCCGCTATTTACACAAAAGATGCGGAAGTCATTAAGCTTGCAGGCAACTTCCTGATTTTTGCGCTTTGCTTCCAAATTTCAGATGCAATCATGGCACCTATTCAAGGCGCATTGCGAGGGTATAAAGATGTTAACTTAACATTCATCTTGTCCTTTACAGCATTTTGGATCATTGGTCTCCCTGTCGGCTATGTATTTGCCAACTTCACCGAAATGGGACCTTACGGCTATTGGGTAGGCTTAATCGTCGGCCTGGCATGCGGTGCAATTAGCTTAGCAACAAGATTGATTTTCATTCAAAAAAGAAAATTTGTTACCCAACAGTAACAAAAGCGAAACAGTAACGCCCCGATTTCGACCGGGGCGTTTTCCTATTTTCTGAAGATCTTACCAAGCACGTCCAGCCCGCCTGTTACTGGAATAACACTACCGGTAATGAAACTTGAATTATCCTCTATTAAAAAAGCAATTACTCTTGCAATATCTTCTCCCGTTCCTGGTCTGCCAACCGGCACACGGCTTTCCATTTCCCCTAGGGCAGCCTCTATCGTCACTTCCTTCCATTGCCCAATTATATCGCCCGGGCATACCATATTCACCGTAATACCTGAGGAAGCTTCTTCAATGGCAAGCGTTTTTGTCAGAGACGTCAGACCGCTTTTAGCAGCAGCGAATGCCGAACGATAAATCCAGCCCGGCGCAGTGTCAGAACGATCAAAACCGAGAGTAATGATTCTTCCCCAATGTTTCTCTCGCATGTAGGGCAAAATATGCTTTGCTATATAAAAGAAACTGTTTAAATTTCCGTTCATTATGTAATTCCAGTCATCCAATGTGTATTCTGTCATTGTTTTACGTTCATGGATATAAGGTCCGGCATTATGCACAAAAATGTCTATGCCGTCATGAATTGATGCAATCTTCTCCATTAAGCGCTCACAGCTCTTCAAATCAGAGACATCACATGGAAAGCAATCCGCCTTTACCCCGTATTGCTCCTGCAATTGATCGCACAATAGACGCGCCTTTTCTTCACTCGTTACATATGTGAAAACGATGTCGCACTGTGCAGCAGCCAAATGCTGCAACGTCATTTTGCCGATGCCTGTCGCACCGCCGGTAACAAGAGCTACTTTTTTATTCACGTCCATTCCCCTCTTTATCATATGATACTTCCATTATACAGAAAATTATGTGCATTTTTAAAGCAAGTAGCAACTGTGAAGATTACGCAAATACTTGAATCCGCACTGAACGTCCTGATAAATTATTGCATAAGATGATATAACCATATGTGCCCACAGGGAGGTTTCATCCCATGAATCCATGGAACATTCTTTTTCCATTTCAAAAATATATGAAGAACTTCAATGGTGCTAATCAAATGAAAGACATGGATGAATATATGTCAAAATTTGTAGCCAACCTACAGAACGGGGATTTAGGTCAAATGATGAATGCCGCTTCTTCAAGTAATCAGCAACAGGAAACAGATAATCCACAACAAGAAACAGATAATCCGCAACAGGAAACGGCGCAAAACAAACTCGCTGCATCCATTTTCGAAACGCATAGTGACGTTTATGTGCGTATACCGATTGAAGACCGAGCACTCATGAAACATATGAAAATTTATCATACATCCAATTTATTAATTGCAGAGGGCATTCCAGAGCTATCCGACCGAAATACGTATACGCTTCCAGCCATCGTCAAAAAAAAAGGGAGCACCGCTCTTTATAAAGACGGAACTCTTGAAATCAAATTGCCCAAAATAAATGATCTGCAATATTCGGAAATTAACATCACCGAAATGCAATAATCAAATCAATGATAGCCCTGCAAATAAACGACTACAGTTGATGAAGCATAACCTTTCACACTGATTCGGGCATATTTTAAATAGTTGTCGGAGGAAACGCATTCCATTTCCCCGGCTCTCACCTCACTACGATCTGCTTTTTTCATAAAATGAATATTATTCGGACTGAGTTCAAAACTGAAGGTGATCGCATGCTGACTTTCATTTATGATGCAAATTGTATATTTCCAAAATGTCGATATATCAAAAGTAATGGATGCTGAACTTTCCTTCGTAATAATCAGGGCTCTTTTTATATCGACCGGAACAATTTCCGGATCATGATTTTGCGGAATATGGTAAGATTCCAACTTTCTAAGCTTAAGCGACCACTGATTGGGTATTTCCTCCCCCTGCAAAATCTCCTGATAATATGCCTCTTCTTCTTCCTTCTTTTGCGGTCTATGCCTAAAACGATTGCGCATGCAGACTTCACCCCGCCTATTAGCTGCCTATAACATTCGTATTCAGAAATAATCCTCAAAAGAACAAAAAATCGTCTCTTTATTAAGACGATTTTTACGTTTATTTCTTATTGTTCTGAAGAATCTTCATCCATAATCGTACTGGAACTATGTTCTTCAGCATTATTTTCGCTCGGCTTACCGATGACAAATTCCTTCTTCGGCATTGCGTGCATTCCTTCAGCCGTCACATGTGCATAAACATAATATGTACCTTCCTCAACAAACGACTTTTCAAGCGTATACAGTCCGTCTCCGGCATGTTCCACCTCAATCACTTCACGATTATCTCCATTTTCGGCATGCCAAATTTCAAATTTCACTTCATCGGCATTTATCACTGGTTTATTCCCATAGGTGACCATCGCTTCAAACAACACAGACTCTTCTGGCTCTACTGCTTCAGGTGAAACAGTCATTGCAACATCGAGAAAAGCAACCTCATCGGATTGCGCCCCTTGTTCGCTGCATGCCGCCAAAAATAGCATGCCTGCAACGGCTATCCCCCGCAAAAAAAGTTTCATCTTTTTCCCCAACCCCTTTGTTTTTGTTAATGCTTGCTGAAACGATCAATGCCGAAAACAGCAAGCATCATCTAAACAATCGATTAAAACGTAGTATCCTCATCCACTATCGGAAAAACAAGACTGACTTTCGTACCAATGTTCAGTCGACTTTCAATCATCAGCTTTCCATTATGTAGCTGCATCAGCTTCTTCACAATCGATAAACCAATGCCTGTGCCTCCATCAAATCGCGACCGGGCTTTATTGACGCGGTAAAATCTCTCGGTAACTCTCTCCAAATCCTCAGCGCTCATACCAATTCCGTTATCCTGGATCACCAACTTGCAATGATCATCTTCGATAAACAGATCAATAATAATAGAACCGCCTTCACTTGAATACCGGATTGCATTTTCAACAATATTACCTATAATTTGTTCAAGTCTGCCTTCATCCCCTAAAATGATGACATCCGGATTCAAATCCATTTTCAGGTTTAAGCCCCGCTCCTTCAAAATCGGATCATACTTCATCATGACATCCTCAATACATTGAGCAAATGCAATCGGCACGAGATTCAATTTGTAGACGTTTTCCTCAAGTTTTGTTAAATCCAGTAAATCTTGAACTATTCCCTGAAGCCTATTAGATTCTCTGGCAATCAATTTCAGATATTTCTTTTGCTCGTCCTTGTCCTCGACAATATCATCGAGCAATACTTGTGTATAGCCTTTAATATAGCTTAGCGGCGTTCTCAGCTCATGTGAAACATCCCCGATAAATAGTCGCCTTCGCTCATCCTCACCTTGTATGGCCTTAGACATTTTATTAAAAGCAGCGGAAAGACTCCCGATTTCATCTGTACTGTCATAATGCAAGATTGTTGAATAATCACCTTTGGACACCTTAATGGCTGCTGTCTCCATTTCTTTTATCGGCCGAATTGTTTTACTTACAACAGTTGCTCCGAAAAAAAACATAATGATTAAAAACAGACCGGCCGTTACCGCCCACATATTCGTCAACACCTTGCCGAATTTCAAAAACGGCTGAATCGGTGAATACGCATAAATAATCCCTTCCAGATTTCCTTCATGAAGCAGCGGATATATGACAGCAATTACTTCCCGTTCGAACCGTTCGATATATTCCTTCTTTGTTACCGCTTCTCCCTTTAGAAGCTCCTGCCTGTCCTCACCGTCGACTAAAGAATCATAGTCGATATCAAAAGGTAGGCAGACACTCAACTCCTTTGGATTGTTCACAACAAATAATTCCCCGGTTCTCTTTGTGCTCAACCACTCAATCCGCTCTTTAAATTCATCCGATATTTCGCCGCCTTCATAATCTTCAGCGACAGTCTCAGAAAGATGCAGCAAATCAGCTTTTACATAATCGACATATAGCTTGTCATAAAATATTTGCGATAACATGAATCCAAACGCCAAACTTAAAAACAGCGAGACAAATACGATCATCCATAGCTTTTGCTGCAAAGAAATCTTTTTACTTTTCATCTAATCCCTCGAATTTATATCCAATGCCCCATACTGTGTGTATATAATCAGCTGTCTTCAGCTTCATTCTTAACGTCTTAATATGAGTATCAACCGTGCGTAATGAACCACGATAATCATTGCCCCATATACGTTCAAGAAGCTGTTCTCTGCTTAACACTTGATTCGCATGGATAATTAAGAAATTTAACAGCTCATATTCTTTTAAAGTCAGCGTAATCGCTTCATCATTAATTGTTACTTTACGCGATTTTTTATTAATTAAAATTTCGCCGTACTTAATATAATCCTCTTCTGACAAATCACGCTTCTTGCCAGCACGGCGAAGCAGCGCTTCAATTCTTGCCATCAGCTCACCCGGACTAAACGGTTTAACGATATAATCATCTCCGCCAAGCTTTAACGCTTTTACCTTATCCCACTCTTCACCTTTGGCGCTGACAAAAATAATGGGAACATCAGACGTTTTTCTAATTTGCTCACAAACTTGAAAACCATCTTGTTCGGGCATCATAATATCAAGCAAAACAACATCAATTTTTTCATTTTGTATAGCATGGAGCGCTTCTTTACCGCCGCTCGCCTTCGTACATTCATATTTTGAATTTAACAAATACATCTCAATCAGATGTCTCATATCTTCTTCATCATCAATAACAAGTACACGGAAATTAGACATTTACACTTTACTCCCTTACAAATATTTGAAAAGGTCCCTTACCGACCTTTACCCTTTTCTCAACTGTGAAGGAATTTGGATTTAGCAGTATAACTTCATCACTATCATACGCGGCGACTGCCACATAGTTTTGATAAGATGCAATTTCAAATGGATTCACACCTACCTGCTTGGATTGCATTTCTTTTGTAACAGTATTATATAGGTAAACCATATTGGAACCATGACTCAATATAAAAACAGAATTTTCCCATTCCAGAAATTTGATTGGCATCGAAGGCGCTATTAAAGTGGATAGCAATTGTCCGTTCTCTGCCGAGTATATATGGACACATTCTTCCATTGTACTTCCCTCGCCATGACCGCCGACCCATAATTCACTTTTATGAAGCATAATTCCCGCTGACGAACGATTAACAGCAATCTCCTGAATCAGCTCAAGCGTTTCAGAGTCAAGAACCATAATCTTTTCATCGTCAAAATTAACGACAAACAACTTTTTCTGTTCTTCATCCTCAACAAAAGAAATTGGATTTTTTCCAGCTTTCTTTTCTAGCAGCTGTTCTCCTTCAAGCGAAAAAATTCTGACGCTATCACGAGATTGATCAATTAACGCTACCTGTTTCCGATCATTAACAAGCCCGGCAGAAACGATACCCCCGCCAACCTGCCATTCATCGACAAGCTCACCCTCACTTAGAGAATAAACTTGTATCACAGACATTTCCTTTCCGTAAACAGCGATATGATTTTGATCCGGTAACAGAAACGCACCAGTAAACGGCTCCGCCAAATCCCAAAAGCCCATTTGCTCAAAAGTTTCGCCATCCAGAAAGGTAATGCTACTGTCCTTCAGATTAACGCTGGCTACAAAATTTTTTCCAGAAGGGATCTCCTGCAATCCATTGCGAAAACATCCTGCTAAAATGAGCACAAACAATACAATTACTCCCCCTAGCTTTTTCATAAATATCCCCTATCCCACTTAATTCGTTACAATTTTACATCCGGAATGTGAAGTATGTGTGAAAAACAAGCTAATAAAAATTTTCATGTCGCCATTTTTACATATTTTCTCCATTTATACAAAAACTAATTTCAAGACTGTCTATCGAAAGGAGTTATCAAATTGCCTGACCGCTATTGCTGTCCCAATTGCAAAACAAATAAATCAAGGTTTAATTTAATCGAACAAATTCCCCATCCTGTGAAAAAGGACCCGCGAACTGGTAATGTTCTGCAATCCTACAACAACGATGCACTAGATCCGTTTCATATTAAATATAACGGACCCGTCATGCGCGTGCAATGCGCTTCATGCGGACTGATTGAAGACGAAAAAACCTTCACCTCATACGGGAGAATTATGTAAATAAAAGGACACGAAGAGTATCATCTTTTCGTGTCCCTTTTTCTACTCAATCTCCAATTCTTTCTCCAAAGCTTTCAGCTGCTCAATGATGATTTTTTTATCTAGATTTTGTCCGATAATCACGATATTTAACGGCATTTTAATCAATTCTTGTATCATAACCGGCGTTCCATAGGAATATTGAAACAAGAAAGGATATTGCGAATGCGTAAAGCCGATATACCCTTTAATACGGTAAACCGTATCAGGCAATTCACGCAACCATTTTTCAAAAGAATCATAGGAAATCGAATTTTTAAATGTGTAAATGATTGTCTGCAGCTGCAAATCAGCAATACTGTGCTTAGAAGTCGAGGATTTTTCTTTGAAACTCGCTTTCTTTTGCTGAAAATCTTTCAAAGAAATTTTACTGTGATCGGTGAACAAGCAAAGCGCCTCGCTGTTCAACGCTTGAATCTCAAACAGCACCTTGCTGCTTTCGCTTTCTGTCAAGATATCCTTTTTATTCAGCAAGATTGTATCCGCATGAACAATTTGCTCCACTAGCAGCTGTCTAATTTGCGGAGTAAGCTTGCTTCTCTCACTCCAGCGTGAAATGTCGACAACGGTAATAATTCCTCTATAATCTAAACGATCTGCTAACAGTGGCGACATAATGCTGTCGACAACTTCCACAGGATGAGCTGCCCCGGTTGTTTCAATATATATCGCATCCAATTCATATTCATGAAGCATTGAATGCAGCTGCGCCTCCAGCTTTTCAGAAATGGTACAGCAAATACAGCCGTCAAACATCTCACGAAATGGAACACCTTGATCCTCAATGATTGCCGAATCAATGCTAAGACTTCCAAGTTCATTCAATAGAACCGCAATTTTTCTTCCTGCCTCTTTTTCCTGCTGAATGACGTGCTGCAATAAGGTCGTTTTCCCGCTGCCAAGAAACCCTCCTATAATATAAACTTCTGTTGACTTCATTATAATTCTCCTTTTATCGGCTTTTTCTTAATATAAACTCTGTTTTTTACCAGATGTTCGAGCTATATGTATATTATTTTCATTTTACTGATTACAAGACGGTAAGTAAATAATTATAATGAAAAGGAAGAGAAATTCGAAGCTATTTGACTATTCCCAACTGAATCCGGCAGTGATTTGTTACACAGCCGGATTCACTCTTCTTCCAGCAATATATTCAGCATCCGATTCGGCTCATTCAAAAACGCCTTCGTAATTTGATAATGCTCCGTTTCTTTATAGCTCACCTTCGAA
>JBJFHH010000245.1:26881-30175 GCA_051893475.1 Bacillus sp. (in: firmicutes)
CAAAAACGCCTTCGTAATTTGATAATGCTCCGTTTCTTTATAGCTCACCTTCGAATAACCTTCTTCATTCAACGTATAGATTTCAGCAGCCGGATACGCCATAATGATCGGCGAATGGGTAGCAATGATAAATTGGCAGCCCTGGCGCACAAGCTCATGCATTCTCGCAATCATCGTCAGCTGCCTGGAAGGCGATAGAGCAGCTTCCGGCTCATCCAAGATATATAGGCTATTCCCCTGAAATTTATGCAAAAACAGTGACATAAACGATTCGCCGTGCGATTGCTCATGTAATGATACACCGCCATAGCTGTCGATCAATTTGCCGCTAAAACCGTCCTTATCCAGCTTCTCAATCTCCGAAGCGACATTATAAAAACTCTCCGCCCGCAGAAAAAAACCATCCTCAGGACGAAACACACCTTTGATAACCGTCAAATAATCATTCAGATTAGAATGCGATTGATAGGAAGAAAAATTGAAGTTTCGCGTTCCTCCCTCCGGATTGAAGCCATAAGAAGAAGCAATCGCTTCCAAGATCGTTGACTTGCCGCTGCCGTTTTCACCGACAAAAAAAGTGACTGGCTTCGAAAATCGTACCTCATCCAATGCTGAAACAGCAGGCAAACAAAAGGGGTAAACTGAAAACGAAGGAATTCTATCCCTTTTCAATGAAATGCCACGTATAAATAAAGAATGAAAATCGTCCACTATAATTCCCTCCCATAAATATAATTGCCATTATACCTAAAATTGGCAGAGAGGTCGATGTAGCTACCTATACAAAAATCCTTCCATCAGAGACTTTTAGCCTCCAACAGAAGGATTTTATTTTTAATTATTCGAAGTGCTTAACAGCTCTTCTGCTTTTTCAAGCTGTGTATCATTTTCAAGAATTAACTCTCTCAACTTGTTCATTAAAGTTGTTGTCGTTTCGCCAGTCAGCACGCCAGTAACTTCAAGATCGGCGTCTTTTTGCAACTGTTCAATCGCTGCTTTTGTATCTGCATCAAATGCTGTATCAACTGTGCCCGGGTTGTATCCTAAAGCTTGAAGCATTTGCTCAGCTACTTCTACTTCCTTCGCATTGGAACCTACTGCATATTCACCATCCGGTGAAATATACGTAAGCTGCGCATATGCCGGCAGTTCTACTGTTACATTAGGCTCAATTCCTTTTTCATGAATCCAGTTGCCATCCGGAGTCAGCCATTTAGCCGATGTATACTTCAGGTTGGAGCCATCAGCGAATTCCTGTGCTGTTTGTACAGTCCCTTTACCGTAAGTTGTTTCACCTACAACTGTGATACCAGCAGATTCCTCTGCAGCTGCCGCCACGATTTCAGATGCGCTCGCACTGCCGTTATCCACTAATATAACGATTGGCACGTCAATTTTTTCGTTTCCGTCCGCTTTATACACTTGACGGTTACCATCCGGATCTTCCACTTGGAAAATTGTCTCGCCTTCAGGAACAAACATATTGGCAATATTAATTGCCTGCTCCATAATGCCGCCAGGATTTCCGCGCAAATCAAGCACTAAACCTTTCATGCCCTGACTGCTCATTTCCTCTAACGCTGCTTTCAATTCATCGGTTGTAGAAGTAGAGAATGTTGTCAATTGAATTTGAGCAATTCCGTTATCCAACATTTCCGCATAAACCGTATGAATCGGAATCGTATCCCTTACTAATTTAACTGTGAAAGGCTCTGCATCTCCTCGCTGAATCACAAGCGTTACAGTTGTGCCTTTCTCTCCCTTGATTAATTTCACAGCCTCCGAAGAGCTGACTCCAGTCAAATCTGTACCGTCCACGCTGACAATGATATCATTCGCCTGCAGCCCCGCTTTCTCAGCAGGAGTGCCTTTTATTGGAGAAACAATGACAATTTTGGAGTCCTGCTGCGTAATCTCAGCCCCGATTCCTTCAAAGGATGAAGAGATCACCTCATTAAAGCTGCTGGCCTCTTCTTCATTCATATAATCTGAATAAGGGTCATCAAGCGCATCAACCATCCCGTTAATAGCACCCTCTACAAGCGCCTCTTCATCAATATCTTTGTAATATTTTTTTTGCAGGATGTCATATGCTTCATAAAGAAGCGCAAACTCTTCTCGATCATTTACAATCGTCGGCTGCACTTTTTCATCGCCGACTAGCAGCGCCACAGCAGTTATGCCGACCGATAGAAAAATAACGAGGAATACACCCATAATAAAGTGAAACTTTTTGATTTTAAAATATTTACTTTCGTTATTTTCTTGTTTGTTTTCCTCTGTCATATTTCTCACCTCTTTCACGTATATACAAGAGAAACACTAAATTTCCTTAACAATTTCGAAGTATTCTTCTAAAGACAGCTGTTTGTCATAGATTGTCTTGGCGATATTCGCGCCGACGTATCGGAAATGCCATGGTTCAAAGCTATAGCCGGTAATATCTTCTTTCCCTTCCGGATAACGAAGAATAAAACCATATTCATGCGCATGCTCAGCAAGCCATTGACCTTCGGCTGTATCTTTAAAACTTTCCGTTAACTCAAATTGGACAGAATGTGCAGATATGTCCATTGCTAGTCCAGTTTGATGCTCACTTTGTCCCGGCACCGCCACGACCGACATTGCATACTCCTCGCCGCTTTTCGCTACTTGAGCGTTGAAAACTTCCACTTGGCGCTCATAGGAACGGTAACCTGATACAGCAAAAAGCTCTATGCTGTCCTCGGCTGCTGCCTGAAACATTTTTTCAAGCGCAACTGCCGCTTCTTGGCGCAATAGTGCTTTTTCTACTTCAGCATCCCCAAAAGAATATTCAACATCAGCACGAACTAAATCAGACGGTATATATGTATCCGGCAGATAATACGTTTTATTGACAAGCGCCAATATGTTTTCATAGTTTTGAATGACATTCTTTCCGTCAATTTCCTCTACTTGATTAAAATATTGCTCAGGTAATTCCAACGTATTATCCGATTCTTTCTGTATGTCAGTTGTTTGTTCAGAAGAAATCTCTGCTTCTGAAGATTTTTCTGTATCGTTGCTCTCCTGACACCCAGCCACCAACAACAAAGCTACCATAGCAATGGTTATTTTTGTTTTTATCATATGCTAGTCTACCTCTCATCATGTTCATCTTAAGCAGCAACGATGAATAAAAAAGAATGTCCAGCTATTATCGATTTCATGTAACCGATCAGCGATAATAACGTAGACATTCAATATACTAAACGCCTTATTCTTTAATAGCCGCTTCTAAAGCTACTTCAATCATTTCATTAAAAGTGGTTT
>JBJFHH010000246.1:0-1828 GCA_051893475.1 Bacillus sp. (in: firmicutes)
CCTCTAATGTGCTAAAATAGAATTCGATATTATATGGAGTAAGGTGAAAGAATGTGCTTATTTCAGATGTGAAGGCTGATTGGGGATCGGTGGTTTCGTTTTTTGATCATCGGCATCATTTTTATACAAAAGCAGATGTGTATTTTACGCATAATAAAATAAATGTAAAAGCTGTATTGTTGTTTTCTTATGAACAAGCGAATGTCGCTTTAGATCAACTGCAAGTCTATGTGAACGGCGGATGGACGGAGAAGAAGGGCGATTATTATTTGTACGGATTGGCGCTTTCTCAGCATGAGCATGTTCAGGAGCTGGACAAGCGGATTCGGGAGCAAGAAGAGCAAACAAGAACGCAATTGGAAAATCAGTTTCGCGCTTTCATTTCGGAGCTGGCTGTGCAGTTTCCGAAAATGATGCCGGCATTATTTCCGACGCATTGCGAGGTTGCGGATGATTGTTTGAGCATTGCGGTGAACGTGCAGGTGGATGGGGAAATCGTCACGAGCAAGATGGAGACGAATCTTTATTTTCCCGATGAAAGCCGTGACTTGCAAACGTTACTGGACAGCTACCAAGCGCTGATTTTGAAAAATATCGAGAACTATCAAAGTGCCCTGAAGAAAGACGAGGGTGTGTATATCACAACGATTCCGTATGAAGCTGATCGGATTCAGCATGTTTCCGTTTATCTTGAGGGATTTTGCCAGTCCTGTCTTGATTGGAAAAAATCGTACCTCAGCACGGCGCTGGAATTGAATCCGTACAATATTGTAGAAGAGAATGATAAGCTATTAGTGCTTTTCGCCGGCGAACATTTTAGTTGTCCGACTTGTGAGACGGAGGTTGCGAATGAAAGCGTGGTCATTAAGGATGCAATCACGAATCGAACGGTACGGGAGCAGGAAATCAGTGAGTGCCGTTTGCTGGGCAGCAAGGAGAATGAGCGGGAACTCCGAAATATGGTGAATGTCGCGCTCAATCACAGGGCGTATTTCGAAGGCTATGAGGAGTATTTCTGGAACGCATATTGCTTTGCTGCGCTGCAAAATTGGGAGGGTTTTCTGCATGAGTTGACCGTTGCGGAATTACAGCAGGGGCTAGAGGACTTTGACGTATACGAAGATGCCTCGAAGGAAGAACTGATTCAAGAGGCCGACGAGCAATTTTTATCAGATGAGGAAAAGATGGACTTCTGGAGAAAAGCGAATGAAGATACGATTGCTTATTACTTGATGATCACCGTCTTCGGCTGGAATATCCAACAGGAAATCGACCGAATCGGATTGAATCGAGCCGAATTCATTTTCCGCTATCTTCCGTGTCCGCCGCCGCTTGAGGAGCTGCGTCGCGAGCTCGTTTCGCCGCTGTTCATTAAGTCGCCGCAAGAGCTGAAAGTCTTGCGCAATGCCATGAGCGCGCAAAAACGGCAAATTCATATGCTGCGCCAGGAAAACGGACGGCTGACGAATAAGTTAGGCGAAGCGTATAAGCAAGTCAGCAAGGCAGAAGAGAAGGCTCATGCGGATTCGAAAAATGTGAGAAACAAGGATGACATCCAAAAAATCCATCATTTAAAGGGATTAATTGAAGAACTGAAAAACGAGATCGATCGTCTGACAATCGATAACCCGCCTGAGGAAATGAACGATGAAGTGCAACTGACCGATGAGCCGATCGAAAGTGAGGTCATCTGTTCTGAGGAAGTATTACAGGGGAAAAACATCCTCATTCTCGGCGGCTACCGGACGAATAGGGCTATTTATTATGATTACAACATCATGACGCATGACACCCGGCGAATCGACCCTGATTTTTACGAGCAATTGAA
>JBJFHH010000247.1:0-1827 GCA_051893475.1 Bacillus sp. (in: firmicutes)
TCGTTACCAACTACAACACCATCACCGTCTTTGAATTGTACATCATATTGAAGTGTGTCGAATTCAATCTCAGATGTATTCTCAACGATTGCTGTATATGTTACGTCACCATACTCATCCACTGATTTTTCAAATGTAATTTCTTGAGCAAGCTGTTCCGCGTACGTATTGGCTTCATTCTCTTTATTAATCACTTTTGCCTGTTCTTTAAAATCTTTATAGATTTGCTGATTCTCTTCATCAATCTTTACATCATACTCATCAACTAATTTGATAAGTGCAGGTTTTCTCAATTCTTCCGATTCTTCACTATACTTAAGTTGCAAATCGACATCTGTTGTTTTGAACATTTCAATTTGGCGTTTCGCACCTTCAACGTACTGAGTGCCTAATTCTTTTAATTCTTTATCTTCTACATTCGCAAGGCTTTTCTCAATAGTCTCCAACTCTTCTTCCAAAATTTCAACATTTTTCTCGTTATATTCTTCTGCAGACAAAGACTCAGCTAGCTTATCTTGTTCCTTCCATCTTTTATTAATGGCTTTGCTGAATTCTTCAATAAACACATCATCAGGAGATGTCTCTTTCTCTGTTTCTCCAGATTGCTTTGTACATCCTAACACGCTAACGATCATCAACATCATTAAAAATATACTTATTGCTTTTTTCATTTTTTCTCCCCCACAATCAAGATGTATTCTGAAAAACTAGGATCCACTAAGTAATCCTCACTTAATGTGAATTTAGCAAAGAATTTCCCATAAAAAACAGCTCCTTTCCAGCAATATGCATACCAAAACCGTTCGATTCCTGTACAAATCTTTTTCCCGAATTACTATTTTTTGAAACTTTATTCCAAGATATGAAAAAACACCTCTGCTGACTTACAAAGAATATGAAGCACTTCAGCGGTTAAATGAGTAGTTGGGGACGCACAAAATAAACAAAGTTCTATTCAGCAGAATGCGTCGATTCGCTAAATAGAACTAGGGTTTTCTTTTTACAATGAAACACCCCGCCATTTCCTGACGGGGTGTTTCACATTCTGACAAGATGATTGGCATCAGCCGAAGATTTGGCCGCCTGCACAGTTCACAATGGAACCATTCAATGTTTTCGCACTATTCATCGCAAAAATAACTACATCCGCTATTTCCTCAGCAGTCGCTGGTATATTCGGCGGTGTTGTCGCATTGATTTTCGCACCAATTTCCGGTGTGAATGTAACAGCAGCCGCAGCGGAAATGTTCGTTTTCATATTATTTGGCGCTACACCAACCGCAAAGATATTCATATCTTGATAATCTTGACCGATTGATTTAGTCAAACCGGCCAATGCATGTTTCGTCGCCGAATATACCCCATTATACGCCGTCGGTTTGAAGGAGTTGGACGAAACTGTATTAACGATGGCACCGCCGCCATTTGCCAGCATAACCGGAATCACATATTTAATGCCTAAAAAAGCGCCCTTCACATTAATGTTCATGATGCGATCGTATTCAGCAACAGAATACTCATGAAGCAAACGGAACGGAATCATAATACCGGCATTATTGTGGAAGTAATCAATCGTTCCGAAAGCTTCCACTGTTTTGTCGACATAATTCTTAACAGCCTCTTCATCCGATACATCCGCTTTCACGAAAATGACTTCCGCACCCAATTCTTTCGCGCGTTCAGCTGTTTCCAAACCATCTTTTTCATTAAAATCTACTAAACTCAAACGATAGCCTTGCTCAGCCAACTTCAGCGCAACAGCTCTTCCAAGTCCTGTCGCAGCCCCTGTAATCAATACAACTTTACTCATTCTATTCCCTCCAATAA
>JBJFHH010000248.1:0-1819 GCA_051893475.1 Bacillus sp. (in: firmicutes)
ATCAATAATCCGATTGCCTTTAAGTCTGAACTTCTGAAAGAATTTGAACAGACAACAGTAAATGATTCGACTATTTACAGTCTGTACATGGGGCTAGCGGAAAACGGCGAGATGATCATGTACCCGCACGCTGAATTGGATACCAACTATGATCCGCGCGAGCGTGATTGGTATACACTTGCGATGGAGAAGCCAGGTGAATCGATTTGGACGGATCCGTACTTGGATGCCGATACAGAAAAAATGGTAGTGACACTTGCAAAAGCAATTCCCGGTCAAGGCGTTATCGCCATCGACATTTTCTTGGATACGTTAACGAAGATTGTCAATGAAATTAAGCTGAGTGATACCGGCTATATTTTCTTAGTCGACAATAACGGCTTTTACATTACCAACCCTGCTATTGAAAAAGTAGCATCTGATTTTTCTCAGGAAGACCTATATGGGCAACTAGAAGATGATGACGGTTCGATGATTGCCGCTTATGAAGGAAAAGAGCGATTGATCAGCTATGTAACAAACGAATTGACTGGCTGGAAAATTATCGGAGTCATTGACAATGATGAAGTTAAGAAAACAGGATACGAAATGACCATGCCATCCGTATTCAATTTGGCGATTATCACCGTTATTGTGACCCTTATTTCTATTTTTGTAGCCTTATACATCGTCAAGCCTATAAAAGGATTAAGAAATGCCGTTCAAGAAATGACCAAGGGTGACTTTACTGTACAGGCAACTGACTATCGCAATGATGAAATTGGACAGCTGGCGGAAGGCTTCAATCATATGGTCACGGAAATGAACGCTACGCTGCAAAAAGTACAGTCTATCTCAGCAGAGGTAGCTGATGCATCCAGCACACTTTCAGCAAGCGCTGAAGAAAACAGCGCCGCGTCCAATGAAGTGGCAACTACAATTGAGCAAATCTCAAACGGTGCTTCGCATCAATCAGAATTATCGCAAACGAACAGCGGAGAACTGTTGAAAGTTTCCAAACAAATCGACAACATCGACCTTCTTTCCGGGAAAATTTCAGAAGACTCGGTTGAAATGAACAAAGCATCAGAAATTGGCAAAGAAACTGTTCAACAACTGAAAAAACAATTTGATTCAACCGTACAGAATGCGCAAACGATGAGCAAAGCGGTCAATCAATTGGATGCACGTTCTCGAGAAATCAATGATATTGTCAGCACGATTGATGATATTGCCAGCCAGACTAACTTGCTGTCGCTTAATGCGGCTATTGAAGCGGCAAGAGCCGGAGAGCATGGAAAAGGCTTTGCTGTCGTAGCTGATGAGGTACGCAGGCTGGCTGATCAAACGAATGAATCGACAAAAAAGATTGCCCACATCATTCAATCGATGCAAAACGATACTACATTGACCGTTCAACTGATTGAAGAAACGAATGTGCAAATTCATAATCAAGAGCAAGTCGTCGAAAATACCGAAACAGCCTTCGTTTCGATTGCCACTTCAATACAAAAACTAATGGCTGAATTTAGCGAAATGAAAGGAAACTTACATGACGTAAAACTTAAGCTGAAAGATGTTCTCCACCATTCCGAGCATGTGAGCATCATCAGCGAAGAAACGGCAGCCGGAACGGAACAAATTTCTGCTTCTATTGAAGAAACAACGGCTTCTATGGAACAGCTGAATAAGCTGGCTTTTGATCTGGAGCAGTTATCAAAGGGATTATCAGAGGAAATTAATAAGTTTAAGATTTAATTAGCGAGAGGCTAGCCGTCATTGGGCAGCCTCTTTTTCTAAAATAAAAACCTGCTCTTCGTTCACCAAAAGGCAGAAAATA
>JBJFHH010000249.1:0-7407 GCA_051893475.1 Bacillus sp. (in: firmicutes)
TACACTTGCTCCTCAATCACATCAGTGATGCGCTCCTCAAAAAAATCATATTCGTTACTTATCATATCGCCTAAAACTTTCATCGTTTTTGAAAATGATATATTTGAACTCTGACAGCCGGTCTCCAATCCGTTGGCCATACTTTGATGTTATCTCCGGAGGAGTAAGGTTAGTCGTTATTATCGTGAACAATCTTAAGTCGTATCGCTTTTCCAACAGTCTGCAAATAGGAGAAATGATATTCCCGTATTGCATCTGCTCTGTTGGCTCAACACCTAAATCATCGATGGCAAGAAGTGGTGTAGAGCATAACTCATTGAACCTTATTTCTCTTGAATTATATACATCTAAAATTGATGTAGCATTCTCAATTCTTAGAGTAGATTTCGTTCCGGTTGAGTATGGATTAACTTCTATGTTAATAAAATTATCGCTTATGTTATTAATCATATTTTGAATCGCTCTAACAATTGTTGTTTTTCCGCCTCCTACAAGGCCGGAAAGTATTAAACCGAAGTGTTTATCGTTTTTGCTTAGAAAGTCGCTCACAAGCGAAATATTGTGCCTTATTTGCGAAGTTTCAATCATACTGTATCCATAACTTTCCACCTCGCATTGGTATGCTATCGTTAGTATCTTTTCAACTCTATCGGAAGGAAGAAGTATCCTAAAATGGCTTCTCGTAGTCTTCCGTTGTGAGAGCAGATGTTTCCATGCTTGCTCGTCGAATGTTCTTTTGTTTGTTTCCATTTTGTTTTTGTTTGTTGTTATAATGAATTTTAACTCTCATCATGTTTATCAGATGCTTTCTGCAATCGTTATCATCCACGAAATCATTCTTAGTGAATTTGATTTCCTCCATAGCCAAATTGGCAAGTTTAAAAAATTCATTGATGTCAATCCCCTCGTTTTTGCAGAATCCTTCTACAAGTATTTTTCTATTTTTTAAGTCTTCTAAAATTTCGTCAAAAAAAATTTCTTCTCTCACGCGCGTGCGCGTATTGACGACGATGAATTTTTCTTTGCTTTCTTTTTTTTCTTTATAAGGGGGGTATGGGGGGAATTTTTCTTTTTTTTCTTTCGTTTCTTTTTTCTCAAAATTTTGAGTGGGTCGGTAGGTGGGTCGCTCAATATCGTAACTTGTTGTGTTACATACATTTGAGTGGGTCGTTAGGTGGGTCGCTTTTTCTTGTAGGTGGGTCGAAAGTGGGTCACTATATTCTTTAACTTTTTGATTATCAGTGTTTGAAGTGGGTCGAAAGTGGGTCACTACATAATCATCGTAATTGTTGATGGTTATAATGGTAGTTTTACCTGATTCCGGTTTGCATTCAATAACTGATTCTTTAGCCAACTCAGAGCAAATTGTTCTCGCCCTCCTTCTGCTAATTCCTAACAGTTTTTCAACCTCTCTTGTGGATAATAACAACTGACCTCTACTAAGCTCTACACCGTCAATCACACAGCAACTATCACAAGCATTAGCAATAATCCATATCCACAACTTAAACTTGTCATTGTTGATGTTGTCCAATATGAATTGCTTGTCTATTTTGATGTAGTCGCTCATTCTTCTTCTTGTTGATTGATAGTGCTAATTGCTTCGCTTTTCGTTGTGCATCTCTAAACTTTACATTTCCGGGGTCGCTTCGTATATTGATGAAATACCTTAATATCCTTAATGCTGAATCTGCATCGCTATTACTTATCTTTATCATTGCAATAAAATATTAGTTCATGATTAACCGTTTTATTGTATCTAATCTTCTTGTTATATACAAGGTTGTTGATGCACTGCTTTAAGTCATCCATTACCATATTGGTAACACTTGACATTAATGCACCATCAGGAACTCCATCGTTCATATTACACACCATCCTAATCGTGTTAAATACATATTCTTCGTTCATAAGTATTTCTTGTTTTTTTGTTGTTCTCGCTCGATATAGGTTAGGTATTGGCGCTCATCAGGTGATGGAATATAGCAATCATGCTCTGCACAGTAATTACGAAATCGCTCAATACATATAGTCATTTGCTCTGTCGTTATGTCCTTTGTTGAAAGCAAATCGTAATATTGATTACCGGCTTTGCTTTCCCGGATTACTAAGAATGTATCCTTATTGCATTCCAGCTTAAAGAATTTTCGTTTAGCATATTCCTCATTGCATCCATAATGAAGCGCCCACCAACCTATAATCAAGTGTAAATATTTGTTTTGTTGAAGTGTTCTTTTTGGATAAACCTTGTGCAATTCTACCACACAACGAGCATTCTTCAATTCAGCGACACGCTCGTCAAACTCTCTATGTTGGTAGTCTATATCAAGATTATATTCCATCAGAACGGCAAATCATCTGTTGTTTCAGCTACTGGAGCTGCTTCAATATCCGCCACTGTCACCTTTCTTTGGAATGGCTTCAGATGTCCGATAAATGTATTTTCTCCGTCTTGCCTATCTTCTTTTTTTACACTCACTGCTACAAAGTGCGTATCTCCATATTGTCCTACTTCTTTAGTTTCGCATACTTTGATGTTGAGATACTTCTTGCCATTCACTTCTTTAATGTGCCGTTTTGGAATGTCTGAAAGACACAAACTACCATAAAAATCCATAATTAATTAAATCTTAATGTGAGATACCCTTTTTTGGTTTTCTCGGTTAAATAATTGTTATATAAATCGCTATTTTCTTTTTGGAACTTCTTGCTGTCAAAAGACTTCGTTGTGCTGTCTTTCGTTAGCGTAAAAGTAATGGAATCGGTCTTAATAGTATCGTAATTTCCACTACGCATACCATCCTCAACCTCTGACTTTAGTGCGTCAAATTGAGATTGTAGCTCGTTTATTCTTGATTTCAGTAACACTAATGCTTCTACCCTTGAGCGAATAAATTCAGGTGTGGAATACTCAACCTTAAACTCCTCATCGTTGATGTCGCATCGTAGTAACTCAAGTACCTGCTCTCTGCTCTTTTCTTTAATTTCTACATATTCAGCAATATCTCCTTTGAGCCAAGTAGCTGTCAATCCTTTGACCTCAATATCTGGATTGTTCAACTCAAAGAAATACTTGTAAATGGAAAGCTGCCACGATATGTATTCTTTATCTAACTTGTAAGTAGTCTTCAAGTCGTTCAGCACTACACCTCCGTCAACTTCATATACTGCGTCAATAGCACTCGCATAATGCTCTCCGTCTGTGATGAGATATTCACGAGCAACCGGTTTTAAGTTGTATTTTTCTTTGATGATAATGTAATTTTTAGCTTCAATGCTTTCAGGTTCAATACACAAATCGTCTACAAGTTCGCACATTCTGTGTATGTATTTTCCACGATTTGCAGAATTATCGAGTACTTCTTTAACAACATATTTATACTTATCAGGAAACAACCTTCTCGTTAGTATGCCGGTAACTCCTTTAAGTTCTTTTTCGTTGATGAAATATTGATGAGTATCCTCAACGAATATTATTTTATTATCGTTTAGTTTCATTTTGATAACTGATTTTTTCTAACAGTAAGATTGCTCGTAAATTGAATATTACTTTGTAGAGATGGATATGAATTGTATATATCCTTCAACTGCTGTTTGTTTGAAGCTGATTTTATTTTTTCAATGGCTTCTGATAATTGATTATCATTTTCTGATTTGTTGTTTTCTTCTGGATAATCCTCTCCTGCGTACACATACAAACCAAGTCCATGTCGAGCAATAGCCTTTGTAATGCTTCTCTGAATTGCTTTATTCACATCATAAGAAGTAATTTTGTCCAACGGTATAGAACGATTAGCAAAGTCCATAATAGGAAGATAATCGATATATTCAACACCATTCACTGTTACGCCTGTCTTTACCCAACCTGTTCTACCATCTGTGTGATAAAACATACCTTTTTCATTTTCGTAAATTTGGTATGTTGCATCAGGGAAGTTCTTTTTAAGTATCGACCAAGCCCATGACCAAGATAGATAAGATAACTTTTGCGGTCCTTTCTTTTCGATATGCTCGTTACAGTCAATATCACTAAGCACATCAAAAACACTTTTTTTTGTTTCTTCCATAATGAATTATAATTAGTTGATTAATGATTAAGTATATAGGCATTCGCCTCGTCTTCAATGCTCACCTTACTTTGGATTTTATTTCGACACATATATTCCAACAAATCCGATTTTGTTACAAATCTTTTCCTTTCCTGTCGGTAATGTGTAAGTTTCCTTTGCCTACACATCTCGTCAAGCTGTCTATAAGATATGCCGGAGAATACAGACGCCTCTTTAAGGCTAAGCATTGGCTTTAGTGCTATAGACAAAGACTTTTTGACATCACCTAAAATGGATTTTATTTCATCAATCTCGCTCATTTTCCGGCTTCGTTTACTTGTTTCCAAAACTCAACGCACATGAATATCACACCTACAGCGATAAACTTGATAATCACCATTAAGGTAAAGTCATCATCATTGTTGATTTCTCCTAACGCAAAAAATGCGCTAATAGCAATCATAATTGCGAGAATAGTTTTAATTATTGCTTTCATTTTTCTTCTCTTTTATGATATTATATATTGATTTTGTCGTCTTATACCCGTATTTTTTAGCTAAGTATTTCACTACTTCAGTACTACTGTTTTTAGCGTTTGAAGTAAGAACAAGCCAATCCATATAAATTTTTTTATTCCTCTTCTCTTTTCTGATTTGATACTTCGTCCTAAATTCCATTTGAATATTGATTTACAAATTTCACCAAACATTTCATCACTTCGCAATTCTTATATTCATCGTCAGTGAACTTGAAATTTGCGATGATGTATAATTCGTCGTCAAGGTTACCATAATTAGCAACTACAGCGTCAGGAGAACTGATTCTAAATTTTTTTTCATAGTCATCTTTTGTGTAAACTGCTAATTTTAGCTTTCCATCATGTGGCAAACAATCTTTCATCGTTGTTGCCATCATCAATGCTTTTTTAATACTAATTTTCTTTTCCATTTTTTTAGTTTCTGTTGATTGTTTTGTGAATTATTTTGTGTAAATTTGTGTCCAAAACTTTGTGTAAAAAGTTTTGTAATGCAAAGGTATAGAAATATTCTTAGAATTATTCTAATTTCTCTAAGAAAAAATTCTAAATTAACTTTTTTTAAATTTTAAAATATGGAAGCAAAAGATAGAATTACGGCTCTATTAGAATACTTGGGCATGTCTAAACACGAATTTGAAAGGGTGTGCGGTCTATCTAATGGATATGTTGGTAAAATAAGTAAATCAATAGGATATAAAGGCTTAGAAAAAATCTTAGAACATTTCCCACAAATAAATAAAACTTGGTTACAAACAGGAGAAGGTGAAATGATTAAATCTAACACACAAAATTCTACAATAATATCCGGAACCGGTAATATCAATAATAATTCTGTCAATAGCCCAATAGAAAATTCCATATTCCACTGCTGTAACGATGAGAACGCTTCAGTTGAAATAGAAAATCTAAAAAAACAAGTAGAGGAGCTTCGAGATAAATGCAATATACTTTGCGATGCAAACAAAAATCTGATTAATGAGAAACAGTTCTACCAAGAACACATAAAACAATTAATGTCCATGCTAAATAAAAAGGATTATGATGAAACAAAATAAACACATAAAACTCGCTCAACGAATGAGAATAATACCATTCTTATGCACATTTATTATGTGCACACACTGTATAATGCTTCTTAATGGAATAGAATATGCAGCAGCTGAAATAATCCTCGGATTGGTGGTGTTCTACATACTTATGAGAATGAGCAGCGTTCTTGGATACTGCCTTACACATCGAATTGGATTGATATATGGATACACAGTTTACTTCTGCTGCAATTACGAAAGATTAATAGGATTCGGATTAATGAGAACACCAATGCAAATCATAATGGCAAGTATAGGTGTTTGTGTTCTTTGTGCATTTATTGTTAACCATATAAGAAACAAAAAGTGCAGATAATATCACTATCCTCTGCACAAAACATCTTCAACCATTAAATAACTACTCCTTAATTATTATCCAACTAATTTAACATTATAAAAAAACTAATCTTCTTTACAAAGTTAGCAAAATTCTATTATTCTTAGAATAAATCTCCAAGTTTTTTTAAAGCATTTTTCTTTTTTGAATCAACTACCTTTGCGTATATCTGCGTTGTTGTGATATTACGATGACCAAGCAATTTACTTACCGTATACAAATCCTCACCAAGCTCAATCAATAAGCACGCAAATGTATGGCGCGCACAATGAAATGTAATCTTCTTTGTTATTCCGGCTAAAGCACACCACTTTTGCAGAGCAGTGTTTACGTTGTCTTGGCAAGGTAATATAAACACGTGTTTATTGTTGTTTTTAACCATAAAACTGAAAGCCTTATCGCTTATATCTATGTACACAAACTCCTTTGTCTTTTGTTGACGAATTGCAATCCTATGAGAATTTCCATCGGTTGATATATCTTCCCATTTTATTGCTCTAATATCAACAGACCTCAAACCGGTGAAACACGAAAACAAGAACGCATTCTTAACATTGTTGTTTTTGCACGGTGTGTTTATTAACTTCTGCACCTCATTGGCTGATAAAAAATTCCTCTCTACTTCTATCCTCTGTGGTCTATCTACAATAATATCGTTTCGTAAATAACCCTTTCGCTTTGCCTCTTTTATGATTGAAACAAAAATACCAAAATATACACTTGCAGAATTTCCGCTGTGATTTCGTGTTAAGTATAGCGAGAATCCGTTTGACCACTGTTCATCAATATCATTAATGTACATACTTTGAAACATTTTGTCATATTTCCTCATGCTTAAATAACAAGCATGCCATATTTTAATCGTCGATTGCGAGATGGTTTTTGATTTCTCGTTTATGATGTGTAAAACAAAATCATCAAATTTTATTCTTGATTTTTCACTATTGAAACCAAACTCACCATTCCTTAATTCTACTATCCTCTTAGATTTAATCGCTTCAGCGAGCGCAAGTGTTTCTTTGTTGTTTATTTTGTCCTGCTTTGTTTTTTCAGGAACTAAATAAAGTTTAAGATATTCATACCTTCTCCTACCGTTAAAATATATATCAAGATACAAGGATGTGTTACCGGATTTTGTTTCTCTTTGACGTAGCCGTATAGGCTCTTTTGATTTAATCTTTTTCATAATTTTGTTGCTCATTAGTTTTCGAGCAACAAAATAACAACAAATTTTCCGTTATTAATGTAGATTAATGTAGATTAATTTCAAAATTAAAAAAGTTTAACACATTGAAATTGTGGCCCATACAAACCAACAACATATTGTATAAAAACCATAATAAGTTTTCTCAATATAAATTTAGCTTACACATTTAATTTTCTGATTTCTAATAA
>JBJFHH010000250.1:0-2706 GCA_051893475.1 Bacillus sp. (in: firmicutes)
TTTCTTATTGTATTCTCGGTATGATAAAGCCATTTTCAATCTTTTGAAAGCCGATATGAGGATAAAACTCCATCGCAGTAGGGGCGGAGAGCAGAATTAATGCTACCTCTTCACTAAGTTGCCGCTGTGTTTGCCGCACGAGCTCTTTACCGATTCCCTGAGATTGATGGCTTTTGTCGACCGCTAAGTCTGATAAGTAGCAGCAGTAGCTGAAATCAGTGATGGAACGGGCAACGCCGACAAGTTGCTCGCCGTCCCATGCCGTTATTAATAGATCAGCGTGGTCGAGCATCTTTTGCAGACGAGGTAAGTCATCGACCGGCCGGCGAATGCCGGATGCGCGGAAAACTTGAGAAAATTGTTCAGCTGCAATAGGTGCATTTATTTTATAATTAATGGTCTTCATCATAAAACCTCACTTTTAAAAGTATTTAATGTAACTATCAAATTCGTGATCAATCTCCATACCCATTTTTTCATATAGCCGTTTCGCTGTCAGGTTATCCGGAGCCGTTTGTAAAGTGATATATCTCGCTTGTTCTTGCCCGCAAAGGGTGTAGCATTTTTCAATCAGCGCCTGACCGATGCCATGGCCTCTAAACCGCTCATCCACATATAAATCGTTCAAAATAAAAGCCTTTCGCATGCTGACGGAGGAGAAGGTCGGATAGAGCTGAACGAAGCCGGTCGGTTGTCCCTTCATTTCCGCTAAATAAATAATCGATTGATTTTGTTTGATTCTAGATGCTAAAAAATCTGCTGCCCCCTCCAAATTGCTCGTCTGATTGTAAAACTGTCGATATTGATCAAATAATGGTGTCACCTTATCTAATTCTTCGCTTGTTACTTCTAAAATGTGCATGTGAATGGTTTCCCTCTTTTCGCTTTTCATTTCTTTTACAATAGATTACAGTTGAAATTGACATATAAAAAGATACAATTTTGCCCATTTTTACATGTCAGAAGGGGTGCGTCATGAAGCAGTTTATTTTTCCTTTGAACAATGAAAGTTCGAAGTATAAGCAAATATATGAGAATATCCGTCAATTAATTGAAATTGGCCAGCTGAAGAAAGATGAACAGCTGCCATCTATTCGTCAGCTGGCAGAGACACTTCAAGTTAGTCGGAATACGACCTTAGTGGCTTACGAGCAGCTCATTGCCGAAGGGTACATTCGAAGCGAAGCGAAAAGAGGCTATTTCGTTGAATCGTATGAGCCGATCCATTTACAGGCTCAGGAGGTGAGGAGTAAGGATAAGCTTGAAAGCAATCCATATATAGTTGATTTTCGTGCGGGAGCAGTCGATCAGGGTTCATTTCCGCTTAAAAAGTGGAGAAAATGTTCAAATGATGTCTTGCATGATCCGCAAATCTTTACATATGGGGAGCGACAGGGGGATTCCTATTTGCGCAAACAAATTGCTTCTTATTTATTGCAGTCGAGAGGAATTATTACATCAAGCGATGCTATCGTAATCGGAAGTAGTACTCAGCAACTGCTCATGCATGTTTCATTGCTGCTGAGAAAGCAATTTTCATCGATTATACTTGAAAATCCGGGGTATGGCGGTGCTCGGTCAGTTTTTGCATTGAACGGCTATGATATTGAAGCGATTGATATCGGTCAAAAAGGCATAGAAATGGAACAGCTGGAGCATATGCAATCGAAGCTGATTTATGTAACGCCTTCACATCAATATCCGACCGGTACGACAATCCCAATTCATGAGCGGCAACAACTGCTGCAATGGGCGATGAGTCATGGAGGTTATATTTTTGAGGATGACTATGACAGTGAGTTTCGCTATAAACAGCAGCCGATACCGGCATTAGCTTCACTTCGGCAGGATTGTGTCATTTACGTCAGTACTTTTTCAAAAGCATTTTTGCCTTCGTTGCGATTAAGTTATATGGTGCTGCCGCACAAGCTGCTAAAGGAATATCAGTTGATGTTCTCAAGCTTTGAACAAAATGCATCCAGTCTTCATCAGCGCACGATGGCCCAGTTTATTGAGAACGGTTATTGGGAATCGCATATACGGAAAATGCGTGCCGTATATAGGCAAAAGATGCAGGTGCTTGTACAGGAATTGGAGAGAGAATTTGGAGATGTGATTAAAATAATGGGCCGTTATTCCGGTCTGTATATTCTTGTTCAAATTCAAACGATTTATAGTGAATCTGAGCTGATTGAAAAAGCGAAAGAGTATGGCGTGAAGGTTTATCCGACGAGTATATATTACATTACGAGGCAGCCGGATGCAGTGATGATTAAGCTTGGTTTCAGCAATTGTTCGGTTGAGGAAATTAAACAAGGCGTCAAGCTGCTGCATGAGGCATGGATTTAATACACATGCCTCATATTTTTAATCACAGCTTGCGGATGTTCCCATCCGAATGAAGGGTAATCGTCATACCATTTCCGCCGCCGGCTTCTAATTGATTGTTCAAATCAGAAACATCAATCTCTCTATTAATTTGTATAATGCCGCTTTCATTACTGGAGAGAGTAACCTTAATAGGACCGACTGCATTTAAAAGCTCCTGAACCGGTTCGTCTTCCATCCTATAGCGGTCATTAAATTCTACAGTAAACTGAACATCGTTGCTGCTGTAATTTTCGAAAGCCAGGTCGCATTGGATGGAAATTATCTCATCATTGATTTGATCAAATTGACAGCTGCTTGCTGGAGAATCATAGTGAA
>JBJFHH010000250.1:2806-16107 GCA_051893475.1 Bacillus sp. (in: firmicutes)
TTGGCGGTTATAGTCATTTAGTATCTCGTGGCGTCCATTCGGATATAGTTTATATCGGAGATTTTCCAGTCCGATTGATTGGTAAAGATGAAATAATTTATCAGTGCCTTTTCCATATTGTCCTACGGGATCGTTGCTGCCGGAAAGGATGAGTACTGGAAGTGTGGCAGGCACTTTTTTTACTTCTTCTATTTCAAAAATACTTTGCATGAAATGAAGAAATTGCCGGAAAAAGCTTGGCGGGAATATATGTCCGCAAAAAGGGTCGGCAATAAAGTCCTGTACGACTTCAGGATCATTTGCGAGCCATTCAAAGCCCGTTTTCTTAATAAAGCGAGAGTTGTAGCCGTTAAAGATGATTTTCTCTAATGTTTTCATGCGCTGGTCGCCATTGGCTTTCTCAATCATTCCGGCGACGAATTCCCCGAGCTTTAAATCATGGCGCGGTCCTCCAGTGCCGATTAAAAGCGTGCCCGCCAGTTCACTACCGTATAATTGAATATAACGCTGCGTAATAAAAGACCCCATGCTATGACCAAGCAGGAAATGAGGCACATTCGGCAGTTGCTCTTGTATATGGCGGTAAAGCAGATGTTCATCATTCACCATCATCGGAAAACCATTTTCACCGATATATCCGACGCTCTCTTCATTACGGGCAGTGTGCCCATGGCCGCGATGGTCTGTTGCAAAAACAGCAAAGCCCTGCTCATTCAGAAAGCGGGCAAATGCATCGTAACGCTTAGAGTGCTCATTCATTCCATGGACAATTTGAACAATCGCTTTCGGTTGATTAATCGGCCAGCTTCTAACAAAAGTTTGGTGTTGATCAGCTGTTGTTAAATAAAAAGTGTTCATACCGGCACCATTCCTTTATATGAAAATTAATTACATTATAACATCAGTGTCATATTTTAACAGTTGGTGTTTCATTCCAGAATAGATTTTAAAAATTATAGTTAGCAAGCTGATCATAGGGGTAAAGAATAGTGGGAGAGTGCTAAAGACGAGGTGATGTTGATGAGGGTTTTAACATGGAACGTTGGTGTAGGGGGATTGCAATCCGAATTCTACTCAATCATCAATCATCTGCTCGATCATCACGCAGATATTATTGTGCTGACAGAATTTGTTGATAATGACAAAGGTCGTGCGATTGCGAAAAACTTGTTTGCATCGGGCTATACATTTCAAACAAAACATAACTCTCCTTATCGAGCAGAATGTGTTTTTGTTGCCTCAAAAATCGATTTTGACGATGTGACAGATCGTGAAACAATAGCGTTGCCCTATGAAAGATGGGTAGAACTGTATTTTTCAGAAAAGGATCTTCATTTATTGGGTGTCCATATTCCGAGCCATATGACGAGTTTACTTGATCGGGAGCGGTTTTTTAAACAGGCGATTGATTATGCGAAGCAGCATATAGGCGATCGTTGTCTGATCATTGGCGACTATAATACGAGCTGGATGATGGACAGTTACGGTCCGGTCGCGAATTCGGCCAGTTATTTGAAGGAAATGAATGAGCTTGGCTGGATGGAATCGTGGCGTTTTATCACAGATCAAGAAAAAATATTAGGAGGGGAAATCGCTCTTGATTACGGTTTCCGTATTGACTATGCTTATGTGTCGCCAATTTTGCGGACAGAGTTGATAAAATTTCATCTGTCTGCTGAGCCGACATTGAATGGACAATCAGAAAATGAAGCGTTATTGGTCGATTTGCAAGGGTAATACCCAAAATCAGGCACGGGGTTTCTAGAAAGCAGACTAGGAACCTCTTTTTTATTGGCTTTGCTCTTAGAAGAAAGGCAGTGAAAAGTTATTAAGTCACTAACAACCATGCTTATGAACATAGCCATTTTTTAAAAGGTAATGGATGTATGCTCCAGCAACGAGGTACTTTTGCTTGTGTACAAGCTAAATTTTTTATGCTATATTTTCAATAGGCAAAAAATTACAAAAATAAGCGGGCGGATTCTATGGATCAAATTGAAGATTGTATTGTTTTTTTGCTTGGAAAAGCACAACAAAATGCTTATCAAGCTGCAAAGAAGAAGCTGAAGCCTTTTGAAATTACACCCGTTCAATTTGCTGTGCTGCATGTATTATGGCAAAAGGATGGTCAGCTCAGCTCGGAGCTTGGAGAGCGCATCCAGCTAGATTCAGCGACGATGACCGGGCTTCTCGATCGCATGGAAAAGCGTAATTTGGTCCAGCGCCGACCAAGCGACGATGACAGGCGGAAAAGTCATATATTTTTGACGGAAAAGGGAAGAGAACTGCAATTTGTGCCGGCAGATTTGATGGTAGAAGCAAATGGGGAGCTGTTAAGTGATTTCAGTGAGGAAGAAGTGCAGTTATTGAAGCGTATGCTAACAAAGATTGGCTTACGTTCATTGGAGAAACAGGAGGAGATATAAGATGAAATTAAAGCCGGAATCAGAAACAATTTTAGGGGCATTAGGCATTGAAATGGTCGAATTGACAAATGACCGCGTAGTGGCAACGATGCCGGTGCATGCGGCGACTCATCAGCCGTTCGGACTGCTGCACGGGGGAGCTTCTGTCGTATTGGCTGAATCGATTGCCAGTATGGGTACTTGGATTCAAATCGATCATGAAACGGAAATTGCAGTCGGCTTAGAGATTAATGCCAATCATATTCGCGGCAAGCGGGAAGGGATTGTAACGGGAATCGGAACACCTTTACATAAAGGCCGTACAACGATGGTTTGGGACATTAAAATTGTCGATGAGGAAGAGAAGCTTATTTGTGTATCGCGTTGTACCGTAGCGATTGTGAAAAATAATCGATAACTGAAAAGACCTCTAAAAAGCGTTAAAAGGCTTTCTAGAGGTCTTGATCTTATACGAGTTGACGTGCTGCTTTTGCGATATCTTCAGCTGTCAATTCATATACTTGTTTTAAGTATTCGGCTTTTCCGACTTGACCGAATTGTTCTTTCACACCGATTCGGCGCAGAGGTGCCGGGTATTGCTCGCTTAATACTTCGGCAACCGCGCTTCCGAGGCCGCCGATGACGTTGTGATTTTCGCATGTAACAATACCTTTTGTTTCTTTCGCGCAACGAACAATTAATTCTTCGTCAATCGGCTTGATGCAGAACATATCGATGACGGTTGCTTCAATGCCTACCTCTGCTAACATGTCGGCCGCTTTTAATGCCTCGGCAACTTCGATACCGCTGGCAATTAGTGCCACATCTTTGCCTTCACGGAGCACTTTGCCTTTACCTTTTTCAAATGTTTCATTTTCATCGTAAATTTTAACCGCTGTTTTACGGATTGTACGGATGTAATGAATGCCATATTCTTCGGCAACTTGTTTCACTAAATAGGAAAGCATCGTTGCATCGCTAGCTTCGTATACAGTTGCATGCGGAACGAGTCGCATTAAGCCGATATCTTCAAACGGCATATGAGTGCCGCCATTATGTTCAGCTGTTACACCGGCATCGGAACCAAGAATTTTCATATTCAGCTGAGCATAAGCACCGGAAATGAACAACTGATCGTAGGCTCTTCGTGTCGCGAATTGAGCGAATGTGTGAATGAAAGGAATTTTGCCTGTTAAAGATAAACCAGCAGCAGCGCTGACCATATGCCCTTCCATAATCCCGCAGTTAATGAGCTGGTTCGGTATTTGATCTTTAATCTTATCTGTACCGATAGATGCCATCAAATCGGCATCAAGTCCGATAATGTCAGGATTGCTCTCTGCAAGTTCAAGCAATGTATTCGCAAAAGCTTTGCGCATTTCGATGGAATCCAATTTATATTCTCTTAATGTCATAGTAGTCATTATGCGATTCCTCCTACTTTAGCTTCTAATTTTGTAATGGCTGCTAAAATTTCTTCGTGTTGCTGCTCGGTAGGGCGGATGTGGTGATTGGCCATAATATTTTCAATGCATGGGACACCTTGACCTTTTACAGTATCGAGAATAATCGCAACAGGCAAGTCGCTTTGCGCTTTACCGCGCTCGATTGCTTCGTAAATTTCTTTGATTGAACTGCCGTCAACTTTTATTGTATAAAAACCGAAAGCTTCAAATTTATCCGTTAAATCAAGCGGATCAATAATATCGGCTGTATAGCCGTCCAATTGTTTTTTATTGTCATCAATGAAAACGATGAGACGATTCAACTGATGATGAGCGGCGAATTGAAAGGCTTCCCAGCATTGCCCTTCATTCAATTCACCATCACCGACGATACAATATGTATAGTTTTCTTTATTGGATAGCTTATGGGAAAGCGCAACACCTGTCGCAACAGAAATACCTTGACCGAGCGAGCCTGTTGTCATATCAATGCCTGGTGTCAAATTGCGATCAGGGTGAGAAGGAAGCTTTGTGCCGTTTTCATTTAGCGTATAGAGCATATCCTCTGAAAAGAATCCGCGCAGGGCAAGGGCGGCATAAAGTGCCGGGCCGGCATGACCTTTTGATAAAATGAAATAATCGCGCTCTGGATTTTTCGGATGCGTCGGGTCGACATTCAATACTTCTCCGTAAAGGACTGCGAGTGTTTCGACAATCGATAAACTGCCGCCATAATGACCGAAGCCTCTATGTTCCAGTTCTTTTAATGTAAGTAAACGAATTTCATCTCGGAAATGCTCGAGTTTAGCAATATTCAACGTCATGCATAATTCCTCCTAGCGAAAAGTTTATATACAAAAGCCGCATAGCTTCTGAAATATATGAATTTCAAAAAAATGCGGCTTTTGTTAATAGGTTAGCAAAATTTAATGAGTCTAATAATGTATCGTAATGTGTGATTAGACTCTATATTAAATTAAGCTTCCACTTTTTCAGATTTTTTAGATTTGAAGAAGAATCCGCTTCCGATTGCGATAACTAATGCAATAATTACGAAAATAACAACTGCACTAGCACCAAGTTTAGAAACATTACCTAATACGATACCAGATACACCGAAGTCAGCATCTGAGAAGGTAGTATTAGCGAAACCTAAGTCACCTAAAACCGGAAGTAAGAATACCGGCAAGAATGTGATTAATAAACCGTTACAGAAAGAACCGATTGTACAACCGCGGATACCGCCTGTTGCGTTACCGAATACCCCTGCAGTTGCGCCGCAGAAGAAGTGAGGCACTACGCCAGGCAAGATAATAACAGCGCCAACCCAACCAAGAACAGCCATACCTACAATACCGCCAAGGAAGCTGCAGAAGAAACCTAGCAATACAGCGTTAGGAGCGTATGGGAATACGATTGGGCAGTCAAGAGCCGGTTTAGAGTTTGGTACAAGACGGTCAGAAATCCCTTTGAACGCTGGAACAATTTCAGCTAAGATCAAACGAACACCGGCAAGGATGATGAACACGCCAGCTGCGAATGTGAACGCTTGGATGACAGAATAAACGATGAAGTTTGTTCCGCCGCTTAGTTCTGTTTGGATATAAGTAGGGCCGCAGAATGCAGCAACAATTAAGTATAATACAGACATTGTAATGGCGATTGTAATAGAGCTATCACGTAAGAAACCAAGATTTTTCGGCAAGTTTAAATCCTCTGTTGAACGAGAGTTTTTGCCGACAGCTTTACCGACTAAAGCTGATAACGCATAACCAGTAGAAGAGAAGTGACCTAAAGCGACATTGTCATGTCCGGTAATTTTCTTCATAAATGGCTGTACGATTGCAGGGAATACCGCCATAATTAAACCAGTGGCAATCGCACCAGTTGCAACTAATGTGAATCCGCGCAAACCTGATACATAAAGGATAACTGCAACCATACAAGACATGTATAAAGTATGGTGACCTGTTAAGAAAATGTATTTAAGCGGTGTGAAACGCGCGATTAAAATATTTGCAACCATTGCAAAAGCCATGATTAAGGCAGTAGTTGTACCAAATTCAGTTAATGCCATAGAAACGATTGCTTCGTTATTCGGTACGACACCAGATACATTAAATGCTTCTTGGAACATTTGTCCGAACGGAATTAATGCTCCTTGCAAAATAGTAGAACCGCCTGTTAAAACTAAGAAACCTAAGCACGTTTTAAACGTCCCTTTAATAACATCGGTTGCCGGTTTTTTAAGTAATAAAAGACCGATTAAAGCGATCAATGCAACAAGTATTGATGGCTCACTTAGAACGTCAACGATAAAATCAAGAATTGCTTTACCCATTGGTAATTCCTCCTTTAACTCTCATGATGCAATAAATGAGTACCTAGCTTTGGATTAATGCAATAATCCTTTAGACTTCAAATAGTCTTCCAATTTCACTTCTAGTGTGTCGTTATCCAGTAAGGTATCTAATACAATCACCTCCCCTAAGTGGTCCATGCCGTCGGCGATATCTTTAGCGGCAATAAATACATCGGCCATATCTTTAGTGGCGGAGCCAAGATCCGTATGTTCTACTTCAACGCCGGAAACACCAAGTTTCTTTAAGATGTTTTCAATGTTCATTTCCAAAATGAAGCTACTTCCTAAACCAGATCCACAAACAGCCATGATTTTCATAATGTTTTCCTCCTAATTTCCTTTTAATTTATTGATATTGAATGCCAGAGTACTCATTAAGAAGCGCTCTGACCTCTTCCGCAGTCGTACATGCTTTCAGTTTTTCTAAGTTGCCATTTTCACAAAGAAGTTTCGTCAATTGTGAAAGCGCCTGTAAATGCGAGCTATTATCAGGAGCCGCTAAGCAAAAGAACAAGGTAACCGGCTTGCTTTTGTCTTCTGAAAAATAGACAGGTTTATTCAATTTCATAAAGCTCATGCCAAGTTTATTGACACCAGCTTCAGGTCTTGCATGAGGCAATGCGATTTCAGGGCCTATGACGATGTACGGACCCAATGTTTTGACATTGTCAATGATGGCATCTATGTATGTAGGTTTGATTGTATTACTGTCTACCAGCGGCTGAGCAGCAATCGAAATCGCAGCTTCCCAATCAGGAAGATGATCAATAAATTGAATATTCTCTTTCGTAATAAGGTCAATTAACACTGTTTTTTCGCCTCCTTTAAAATGAAATGTCTTTTCTGTCATGAACAAAAAAGATATTAGAATAGCAATTTTGTGTTCTGAACAGAAAGATTAAAAGTTTTATGATGCTTTTATAATTAGATTATACCTTTTCGTGGAGGTGAAAATCTTAACGATTCTAAAAATACAATATTATTCAAATATAATTCACATTGAAAACGCATTCAGTAGTAAAAATTAAGTTATATTTTCCGGTAATAGAAAATGAATCCAATAAAACAGCGTGATTATTTATAAAAGCTATAATAGGTAATTTTCTGCAAAAAGGTTTGGAAGGATTTTGAAAATATATATCGAATTTAAGTTTCATAACCTGCAAGTTTTTAACATAAGATGATTTTGTTTATCTCTAGTGAAAATTTTTAGGTGAGGTGAAAGCTCATGTTTTTTGGATATAGCGATGAAGAAAAAATGTTGCAAAAAAGCGTAAGAGACATGCTGAAGGAACGTAATTCGACAGAATATGTAAGGGGTTTCATGGAAAATCCGGTGATTTCGGCAGATTTGCAAAAACTTTTGGCACAACAAGGTTTGCTCGGCATAATCGATCTGGACAGTAAAGAGGAAAAAGGAATCGTCAATGCCATCATTGTTTCGCAGGAGGCCGGAAGAAGCTTACTGACTTATCCTTTGCTGGAATCAATGGTCGGTTTGGCTGTATTAAAGGAAAGCAAGCAGCAGGAGCAGCTTGTCGAGGATCTTGAGCTTGGCAAGAAAATCTTGACGGTTGCGTGGGTAAATACGGATGTAAAAGCCAGAAAGACGGAAGAAGGCTATGTGATTAACGGTACATTACGTGAGGTTCCTTTTGCAGAGGATGCAGATGTCATAATTGCTAATGTGCGTATTAGCGGCTATGGCGTAACGGCTGAAGAGGAAGAAACGCTTGTTATTATTGACGGGAAAAATCAGGCAGTAACAAAGCTGAACAGCCAGTCTGTTGATGAAACATACCCGCTCTATGAGATTAATTTGGCAAACTATCCTTTGCAAGAAAATCATTTGATTGGAAAAGCGGGGATGGGAAGCGGAAAAGAGAAAATGGAGAAAATGCGTCAGCTGGGCTCGCTTCTTTTGGCAGCTGAAATTGTCGGCTGCTCAGAGCGCGCTTTATACGAGACGGTTGAGTATACGAAGCAGCGCGAGCAATTCGGAACGGTTATCGGAAGCTTCCAGGCGCTGAAGCATATGGCTGCGGAAATGTATATGAAAGTTGAAAGCGGCAAGGTGGCTGTTGATTATGCGGCTTGGACGCTTGATACAGAAAATGATGAAGTGGAAGAAGCGGTTGCCATCGCAAAATCATATGCTTCTTCAGCCGGTATTGAAATATGCGGCAATGCGATTCAAATGCATGGCGGCATCGGTTTCACTTGGGAAAATGACACGCATTTATTCTTTAAACGAGTAAGACGCAGTGCGGCGTTATTGGGTGATTCCTATGAATGCCGTGAGAAGCTTGCGAAAATCGCAATTGATCAATTATTGAATAAAGGTAAAAAAATAACTACGGAAAGCAAGGTGGAGTACGTTGAAATTTAAAGACAAAGTGGCAGTTGTGACAGGAGCTGCAGGAGGAATAGGCGCTGCTGTTGTACGTAAGTTTGCAAGTGAAGGAGCAAAGGTGGGAATATTTGATTTGAACATCGATCGCGCAGGCGCGCTGGCTGCGGAAGTGATTGAAGGCGGCGGAGAGGCGATTGCTGTTAAGGTTGACGTTTCGGATGCCGCACAAGTAGAAAATGCGTTTTATCAAGTGACGAAGACATTTGGGAAAGTCGATATTTTAATTAATAACGCAGGAATTACAAGAGATAATCTCGTTTTCAAAATGACGGAGGATGATTGGGATACAGTCATGGATGTGCATTTGAAAGGAAGCTTCCTTTGTACCCGTGAGGCTCAAAAGCATATGGTCGCCAATCAATACGGGAAAATTGTCAATTTGTCCTCGACATCGGCGTTGGGCAATAGAGGCCAAGTGAATTATTCAGCTGCGAAAGCCGGGTTGCAAGGTTTCACGAAAACACTCGCATATGAATTAGGGCCATTTGGTGTCAATGTTAATGCGATTGCTCCGGGCTTTATTGAAACAGAAATGACAAAAGCGACAGCGGAACGTATAGGTGTGCCATTTGAGGTGTTTTCGCAAAAGATTACCGAAGGGTTGTGCATTAAGCGTGTAGGACAGCCGGAGGATATCGCCAATGTTGCTGCATTCCTTTGCAGCGATGATTCATCTTATGTGACAGGTCAGGTTATTTACGTTTCTGGCAAGCCGAGTGTGTAACCATCATTACATACGGCTGATCAATAAAAGGAGTGAGAGAAAATGGATTTATCTTTAAGTCCGGAATTAGAAGCGTATCGTGAGCAAGTGAAGAAATGGTTTGCCGCCAATTTGCCGGAAGGCTGGAATACACCGCAATTCAAGGAGCTGTCCGACAGCGAATTGACAGCCTTCGGTCGGGAATGGGAAAGAAAGCTGTATGAGGGCGGCTATAACGGCATTAATTGGCCGAAGGAATACGGCGGTCAAGGATTGACGAATGTCCATCAAACGATTTTTTATGAGGAAGCGGGAAAAGTTCAAAGCCCGGGTGAGATTAATACAATCGGAAAATCATTGCTTGGACCGACGTTGCTGGCCCTCGGAACAGAAGAGCAGAAGCAGCGTTATTTGCCGGCTTTATTGAAAGGTGATGAAATTTGGTGCCAAGGATTTTCCGAACCGAATGCCGGTTCTGATATGGCTTCATTGAAAACAAGCGCGGTTCTTGATGGAAATGAGTGGGTCATCAATGGACAAAAAGTATGGACGAGCGGCGCCAAAAATGCCGATTGGTGCTTCGTTTTGGCGCGTACCGATCAGCAAGCTCCGAAGCATAAGGGCATTACATTCTTTTTAGTGCCGATGACAACCGAAGGCATTACGGTCCGTCCGATTATTCAGATTGACGGAAAAGACCGTTTCTGTGAGGTTTTCTTTGACAATGTACGTATCCCTAAAGACCAGTATGTAGGAGCTTTGAATACAGGCTGGCAAGTAGCGATGACATTGCTGAGCTTTGAGCGGGGCACGATGTCATTGGGAAGACAAGCAGAATTCCAGCGTGAGTTCAATCATTTAGTGATGCTGACGGGTGAAATCAGATTGTCTGATAATCAATTAGTGAAGGATAATCCCTATTTTCGTCAAAAATTAGCGGAAATGTACAGTGAAATCCGGATTTTCCGCTATCATGCTTTGCGCACTGTCAGTCAATTATTGAATGAAGGCAAGCTTGGACCGGAGGCTTCTTTGCAAAAACTGTTCTGGAGCAGCATGCATGTTAAGCTTGGTGAGCTTGCAATGGAGGTGCTGGGCGATTTGGCACCATATTGGGGCAAAGATAGCATCGGCCGAGGGGTCATGCAAAAAATTGATTTAGGTGCCCGCGGTGAAACGATTTATGCCGGCACAAGCCAAATCCAGAAAAATATTCTGGCTGAAAGAGTGTTAGGGATGCCGAGATAATTTGAAAATGCAGGCAGAAAAAGTCGCTTTCAGGCGGCTTTTTCTGCTTGTTTCTTTTCTTGAAGTGGATTCAATCACGCTAAAAAGGGAATAGAAACTCAAGTGGTACTATTAATTTTGTATAGTAACGATTCAAAAAGTAGAGGTGAGGAAACGTGTACATATATCATGGTGAAGACATAAAAAGAGTTGATGCAGAAGCCGAATGGAAAGGAATGGACCCGTTCACCTTAATGGAGAATTCGGGGAAAGCTTTATTTCGTGAGCTTAAGAAGAGGGTTACAAAGCAACAGCGTATTTTGATTTTAGCTGGAACAGGGAATAATGGCGGCGACGGTATTGTGTTAGCACGTTATTTGAAGCTTAACGGCTATCAATGTGATTTGTATTTTCCGGTCGGAATGTGCGATACACCAACAGCAATTGCCCATTTCCGTTATTTTGTTTCAAGCGGTTTTGGCGAGGTAGAGATGCTCGCAGCTTCCTATGACGTAATCGTTGATGCGCTGCTGGGTGTTGGTACGAGATTGCCACTTTCTACTGATTTGTTGAAAGTAATCAGCTGGGTGAACAGTATCGATGCCTATAAAGTCGCCGTCGACCTTCCGACAGGTGTTTTGGCGAACAGCGGAGAGACAGATTTTATAGCCTTTAAAGCCGATCTAACCTTAAGTTTGCACGGATTTAAACCGTCCGCTTTTCTGGAAGGAAGCATTGAGGACTATGGTGAAAAAGTAGCGCTCGATATTGGTGTTAAACAGGATTCACACTGGCGTGTATGGACCGAGGAAGATGTGAAGGCGACGCTTCTAAAACGTCATGAAGGCGCGAATAAAGGCACTTTCGGCACTGGTCTGCTCGCTGCCGGCAATGATGAAATGCCGGGAAGCGCGGTGCTTGCAAGTTTGGGTGCAATGAGAGCGGGCATCGGCAAATTAGTGGTTGCAACAAGCAAAAAAACAAGAAGCATAATAGCTGGAAGAGTTCCGGAATGTACGTATATGCATAAAGGTTTGAAGCAATTGGCGAAAGGGGTTATTCCTGAGGGAATTGCTGCTGCTGCCATAGGACCGGGACTGGATGATGAGCAATTGATTGAACAGGCTTTACAGACTTTATTCAATAGTTCACTTCCTCTCGTTTTGGATGCCGGGGCATTGAAAGAACGAACCTATCCAAAACGTGAAGCGGCAACGATTGTTACGCCGCATCCGAAAGAATTCAGCAAAATGACAGGTCTTACAGTAGAAGATATTCAGCATAATCGTCTCGATGTGGCATCTTCCTATGCGAAGGCTAATAACGTGATTGTCGTGCTGAAGGGCAGACATACTGTTATAGCTTTTCCGGACGGTGATTTATTTGTCAATCCGACGGGAAATCCGGGACTGGCTAAAGGAGGAACCGGCGATACACTGACTGGTATGCTGCTCGGCTTCCTATCCTCTTATCCGGATGTGAAGCAAGCGGTTGCTAATGCCGTTTATCTGCATGGTGCATGTGCCGACTATTTATGCGAAACAAAATCTTCGGCAAGCATTTTGGCAACGGATGTGAGCGAAGCGCTCCCAATTGTGATGAAACAATATGAGTAACAAGAAAGACGGCTGTCAATAATGGCAGCCGTCTTTCGTTTTTTAATTGGATATAACGCAGGAAATATTATACATAAAATAGAAAGTATATGGTTGAAACACTAATTTGCTTATAAGGAGGAAAATGAAATGCCAAGTGATGCATATACGAAGCAAGTGGAAGCTCCAATTGAAGAATTGTGGGAAACGGTCAGTGATCTTAACAATTGGGCAACGTTAATGCCTGGCTATGTGGAGCATGAAGTCATTAGTGAGAGTCAAGGTAAGCTTGTTTTTCTTGGAGACTTCGGAATTGTAAAGAAGAATGTGACGCTGCAAATCGAGGGCATTCAAAGAGATGTACCGGAGACAATTTCATTTAAGCTGATTGGTGTAGGGGAAGGGGTGAATGGTTCCGGCTCTTATACGCTTGAAAAGGTTTCGGAGGGCAGCACGAATGTCACGTGCCAGTTTGAGATGTCAGGAAGCGGTTTTATGGGCGCGATGATCAATAATATCCTCAAAAACTTTGTACCTCAAGTAACGAAGCAACTTGTAGAAGGTATTAATGACAAAGTAGTCAGCTAATACTGATAAGAAATCAATAAAACGGCGATATAAGAAGGTTTTTTCTTAGTCGCCGTTTCTTCACTTTCATATCTGGAAGATTTGTTTTTATTTTCCGCAGCAACATTCATATTCCGGGAATTTAAACTTTGAATATAGTCTTGCATTCTCGTAATTGCTATATTCGGATTCGAATACTTTAACAATCGGTGCGACGTCTGTGAGAGCGAATTTTTTAACCTGTTCATATAATTGCTCAAGACAAGAAATCTCATATTCATTCATATCAACGGAGGTTCCTTGCTGTTCGCAAACATCATACGTAACGGCCATATAATATTTTTTCATAAAATGTCTCCTTTTCACTTGTTTTCATGTTTCCTTTCAATATTGTTGTTGAAAATTATGCATGAAAGAGTAGAGAGTGAGGTACATTCATAACTGTTTTATTATTTGGCTAATTTAATAATCTGTAACTTAAATTATAGTATAGAAACGGAGCAGTTAGTATAGTTATTAAGGACTAAATCGCTTCCGCTTTTGAGTTGAAATCATGTTTATTGAAAATTATGGCACATTAAGTA
>JBJFHH010000250.1:16207-29793 GCA_051893475.1 Bacillus sp. (in: firmicutes)
CGCTTCCGCTTTTGAGTTGAAATCATGTTTATTGAAAATTATGGCACATTAAGTATAGGATAATAAAGAAGTATATTTACATATTAGGAGGTATGGAAATGGCTAAAAGTTTACATAGTACGACTACGCTGTTAAATGGCGTGCAAATGCCGATTTTTGGTTTGGGTGTTTGGCAGGTAGAAGAAGGAGAGTCTGTCATTCATTCTGTTAAAAGTGCGATAAGAGCTGGTTATAAAGCAATCGACACAGCTGCTATATACAAAAATGAGCGAGGTGTCGGTCAAGCAATTAAAGAGTCGGGAGTAGCGCGTGAGGAACTGTTCATCACAACGAAGGTCTGGAACAGCGATCAAGGCTACGAATCAACACTAGCGGCATTTGAGGAAAGTTTGGAGAAGCTTGGACTTGAGTATGTCGATCTATATTTAATTCATTGGCCGGTTGCCGGTAAGTATAAAGAAACGTGGAAGGCACTCGAGAAGCTTTATAAAGACGGACGCGTGCGCGCAATCGGCGTCAGCAATTTCCATCAGCATCATTTGGAAGATTTGCTGGAGGATGCTGAGATTGTGCCGATGGTTGATCAAATCGAGCTGCACCCGCTTTTATCACAGGAGCCTTTGCGCAATTACTGTGCATCGGAAGGCATTAAAGTGACAGCATGGTCACCGCTTGGGCGCGGAAGTCTGCTAAGTAATGCCGACCTGGCAAAAATCGCTGAGAAATATAATAAAACAGTCGCGCAAGTGATTTTACGCTGGGATGTGCAAAATGATGTCATCGTCATTCCTCGTTCAACGAAGGAAGCGCGTATTATCGAAAACGCCGATATTTTCGATTTTGAATTAAGCAAGGAAGATATGGTGTTCATTAATGCGTTAAATAAAAATGAGCGCACAGGAGCCGATCCGGATAATTTCGACTTTTAAATAGAAAGGAAGCCATAAGCAATTGCTGGCGGCTTCCTTTTTCGATTGAATTGATTTGTAGGAAAAGGTACGATAAAAAGTGAGATATTCTGAATGGAGGAGATTTCATGATCAAAAGCTTACAGGATACATTTACATTACATAATGGTGTGAAAATGCCCGGTTTCGGATTGGGTGTTTATAAAACAGCAGACGGCGAAGAGGTCATTAATGCGATTAAATATGCGGTGAAAGCCGGTTATCGCGCAGTTGACACTGCCGCTTTATATTTTAATGAAGACGGTGTCGGTGAGGGCATTAAACAATGCGGACTGCCTCGTGAGGAAATATTTGTGACAACGAAAGTATGGAACAGCGACCAGGGCTATGAATCGACTTTGGCAGCTTTCGAAAAAAGCAGAAAAAAACTGGATGTTGACTATATTGACTTATATTTAATCCATTGGCCGGTTAAAGAAAAATATAAAGAAACATGGCGGGCAATGGAGGAGCTATATCGAAGCGGTAAAGTGCGTGCAATCGGTGTCAGCAACTTTCACAAGCATCATATCGAGGATTTAATGACAACGGCTGAAATCAAGCCGATGGTCAATCAAATTGAGTTGCACCCGATGTTGTCTCAAGTAGAGCTTCGTGACTACTGCCAATCACAAAATATTGCTGTGACAGCTTGGAGCCCGTTGGCTAAAGGCCGCTTAATGGAAGAGCCCGTTCTTGAAGAAATCGCGAAAAAGCATAATAAAACGGTCGCACAGGTAATTTTACGCTGGCATATTCAAAATGATGTTATTGTCATTCCAAAATCGACGCATGAGCACCGAATTGTTGAAAATGCCGATATATTCGACTTTGTTTTGAATACAGAAGATATGCAAGCAATCAATGCTCTAAATAAAAACGAACGATTAGGTCAAAATCCTGACCATTTTCATTTTGATTTTTAATAAATATAAGCTAAAAGGGGAAGCGCATCTGTGCCGGTTGCGCTTCTCCTTTTAGTGAAAATGGAACGGAAATCAACGATAATACAATTACGATAATTCTCAAATGCTCTTACTTCCTTGCTTTTCTGATTTTTATTCAATCACATATTCCTGTTGCAGCTCGGTCAACGACAGCTCACGATTTAAAAAGATTTGTCCGGTTTCCTGATGGACCCGTTTGATCCGTTCGATATCTGCTGCAGTAAGACTGTACGTTTCATTTGCTGAATCGAGATCTGCAAGCACATCGTACACCGGCAGCACACGTATATTATACTGGCCGGATTGATTTCGGTATTGCACCCACGTCGGCGTGTACGAAACATTCGTCAGTTCGGTTTTTTCACCTGCCACTTTGGTAAAATCAAAGTGAAGCATCACTCCTGCTTCGCGTGGCTCTGTTCGCTGGCTGGAAATGAAATTGCCTAATGAATAAGCGACAAATACTTTTTTCCGGACACCATTCATATCTGTAATATATTTATATTCAACCGGCTGCAAAACATGGGGATGACTGGCCAGCACAATGTCGGCACCCTCTGTAAACATTAAATTCGCCCACTGGACAAATTGTTCGTCAGGAATCAGTTCATACTCATTTCCCATATGCGGCATCGCAATAATGACATCCGGATTTAAACTTTTTGCTTCCTGCAATTCCCGTCTTATTACTTCTTCTGTTAATAGATTAATAGAGTATTCTTTGTCTTCAGGTACAGGAATGCCGTTTGTACCATAAGTAAATGATACAATTGCAAAGGAAATATTGTTGATTTCCTGCATGTATACTTCGTTTTGCGCTTCCGCTGATGAATATGTTCCTGCGTGTCCGATTCCTAGCCCGTCAAGTACATTTAATGTTTGTACGAGACCGTCATAGCGGCGGTCATAGGAATGATTGTTGGCAGTTGTCAGAAAGTCAAACCCGGTATTCTTTAAAGTTTGCGCAAAACTGTCGGGCGTATTGAATTCAGGATATCCGGTATAGCCTCTCGTTCCAATACCGGCAAGTGTCGTTTCCAAATTGCCGATTGTGAAATCCGCTCTTGAAAGAAGAGGCGCGACTTGCTCAAATGCAGAGTCAAATTGATAGGTACTCGTTTGACTGTTGTAGGCAGTCTCAAGCTGCGGGTCATGCACCATTAAATCGCCTGTTGCGGTTATTTTGGCCGTATATATTTCCGGCTCCTGTTCAGGCTCTGGAGCAGCGTCTAGTTGTTCCGATTCTGGCGCGCTTTGATTTTCTTCCGGCTGGACATCTGAGGTGATCATCATATTGGAGCATGCGGCGATCACAATTAAAAAAGCCAGAAGCAACACGATTTGTCCGCGTTTCATTAGCATCTCTTCCTTCGCTGAATAGTATAATGGCATTAAAGAATAAAGTTGCGTTATAATTACCATTATATTGAAAATTATGGAAATGGTAAGTGTTTTTTTGCAAGTACTAGCAAACTTTACGACTAGCGTCTTATATGTGAAATCTAGTACAATTGTTATAATATATAGGAGAAGGGTATTGAGGGCGATCGTTAGGGGGAAACTGTATGAATTATGCATCGGTAGTGTGTGAAACCTTTAAGACGATTGTTCGTAATACATAGCAAGAAGTTGAATTTAGGAGTCGATTGCGATGAAACCTGTTGTTTTATTTTTTATGTTTTTGTTGCGACTTAGCTTGGCTACCGCAGTATTTGTCATTGCAGGTCTCGTGTTTTTTCTGGCATTAGATTTGTCAGTCCTGCTTTCTGTTATATTTGCACTAGTTGCTTCGCTTGTCGTTTTTTATGGAATAAAGGGCTATATGCATAATAATCTTGTGAAATCCAGCGGTTTAACGAGAAGCGAGTATAAATATATTCAGTCTCATCTTCGGGATGCCAAATTGAAAATTGGTCGTCTGCAAAAGGCCATGTTTTCTGTCCGCAATGTCATTACGATTAAACAAAATTATGAAGTGCTGCAAGTGGCCAAGAAAATCCAGTCTATTGTCGAAAATGAACCGGTGCGTTTTTATAGAGCCGAAGATTTTTATTATTCTCATTTGGATTCAATGGTTGAATTAACTGAGAAATATGCTTTCTTAACGAAGCAACCCGCTAAAACACATGAAATAAAAGATTCTTTAAATGAGACAAGAGTCACAATTTCATCTATGGCTGATACAATTAGGCAAGATTTGTATAAAATATTAAATGAAGATATAGAAGATCTCCGTGTTGAATTAGATGTTGCGAAAAATTCAATCGATAAAAACAAAGATCCAAATGCGAAGTCCTAAAGGAGGAACATTCATGAGTGAAAATAAGGAACTGAACAAAACGACTGATTTAGACGATTTATTATCCGACCCATTCGGAGCTGAAGTTTTGGCAAAGCCTGCTCCGCAGGAAGTCCAAACGCCATCAGATAAACCTCGCCGTTTATTGGATGTTCTTCCGGAAGAAAATCGCGAAAAAGCGATTCAACTTGCGCAGCAAATTGATCCGACAGATCAGCAGGCAATGATTTTATACGGTACACAGGCACAATCGAAGCTGATGAATTTTTCCCATGCGATGATTGACCAAGTGCAAAAGAAAGATATCGGCGAAGTAGGGGAAATTTTGAGCGACTTAATGAAGCGTCTCGAAACAATCAAGCCGGATGAGCTGCAGGAGAAGCGCGGATTCGTTTCCCGCCTGTTCGGAAAAGTCTCGTCAACTATTCAGGAAACGTTGACGAAGTATCAAAAAACAAGCACGCAAATCGACCGTATCAGTGTTCAGTTGACGCATGCAAAGAACACACTGTTAAAGGATGTCGGCATGCTGGAGCAGCTGTATGATAAAAACAAAGATTATTTCCAGGCGCTGAATATTTATATTGCAGCGGCCGAACTGAAAATCGAAGAAATGAATACGAAGATTATTCCTGAGTTGAAGGAAAAAGCGGCGCAATCAGGCGATCAGATGGCCGTTCAGGAAGTAAATGATATGATGCAGTTTGTCGATCGTTTAGAGAAACGTAAGTATGACTTAGAGCTGAGCCGTCAAATTACGATTCAAAGCGCTCCGCAAATCCGCTTAATTCAAAATACAAACCAAACATTGGCGGAAAAAATTCAGTCGTCAATCATGACAGCTATTCCGCTATGGAAAAACCAAGTGGCAATTGCTTTAGCACTGCTTCGTCAACAAAGCGCCGTAAACGCGCAAAATCAAGTAGCGAAGACGACAAATGAGCTGCTGCTTAAGAATTCAGAAATGCTGAAAGTCAATACGATTGAAACAGCTAAAGCGAATGAAAGAGGATTGGTTGATCTCGAAACACTGAAGAAAACACAAGATAACCTAATTACAGCGCTTGAAGAAACGTTGCGCATTCAATCGGAAGGGCGCGTTCAACGCCAACAGGCACAAACAGAGCTTGTGGCAATGGAAGAGGATTTGAAAAACAAATTATTGAATATTGCACCTCCTCGAAACTGATCTGTATTTGCAGATCAGTTTTTTTGCATAAAAAATAAGGTGCCTCAAGAAATAGTAAGACACCTCATTCGTTTATTTTTTATCTTCAATCGTTACCCATTCATAAGCCCATGATTCAATATTCTTTAAGACGGGTTCTAAAGCCCGACCCTTATCTGTTAAAGAATACTCGATACGCACCGGCGTTTCCGGGAAGACTTCACGTTTGACGATACCTTCATGCTCCAAAGCCTTTAAGCGTTCGGACAGCACGCGTCCGCTGATCGGCAGCGAAGATTCAATTTCACTGAAGCGCTGTGGTCCGGCATGCATCATTTCATAAATGATCAGTCCTGTCCAGCGCTGGCTAATAATCTTCATGGCCTCTTCAAACCGTGGGCATAATTGAAAATCGCTCATTTTAATCACCTCTATTACAAGCTATTATACGTTATTCTTACGAAAAATAAAATTGTTACATAACGAAAATTAATTACTTGACGTATGTCGTTTATTAAACTATACTCACTTACATAAAGTAACTAACTATTTGTTCGTATGAAAAGGGGAATGAGATATGGGATTTCATCAAAAACCAAATTTATATATTCGTGATGTGTCAATTAATGTAATGGATTTACAAAGATCACTTGCTTTTTATAGAGATTTTCTCGGATTCAAAGTACTGGAGGAAGGCGACCGCTATGCTGCTTTAACAGCTGACGGAAAAACAGCTTTAATAAAACTATATGAGCCAGAAGGTGTTTTACCGAAGGAGCCGCGCAAAACGGGTCTGTATCATTTTGCGATACTTCTGCCGTCACGGGAGGAATTGGGGAAAATTTTAATCCATTTGATCAAACATAATTACCGTCTTGGCGCTTCTGATCATTTGGTCAGCGAAGCTTTATATTTAAATGACCCGGACGGAAACGGCATTGAAATTTATCGTGATCGCGAAGATACGGATTGGACATGGGACGATCGCAACCAAGTGGAAATGACAACTGATCCTCTTGATGGAGAAGGGGTAATAGCAGCTGCACAAGGTGCGCCGTGGGAGGGTATGCCTGCAGAAACAGTGATGGGACATATTCACTTGCATGTTTCGCATTTACAAGAAGCGGGTAAGTTTTATAAGGAGATTCTTGGCTATGAGATTGTTTGTGAATATGGCGGTCAAGCATTGTTCATTTCGACAGGAAAATATCATCATCATATCGGAATGAACACATGGAATGGTGCGGGCGCGCCAGCACCTAGCGAGAACAGTGTCGGTTTAAGGGAGTACAGCATCAGCATTCCGGATCAAGAATATAAACAGAATATTATTCGCTCTCTTGAACAATCGGGCCTGGCTTATGAAGAAGAAAATGGCGTGCTTTATACGAAAGATCCGTCTCAAAACAACATTGCATTCTATGTTGAATCATGAATAAATAAAAGTGAGGGAAATTAAATGACAATAAGAGATTTTTACACAGTGATTAAAGAAAGACGCTCGATTTATGGCATTAAAAATGAATCCCCGATTTCCGATGAGAAAATCCAAGAAATCGTTGAGTTTGCAGTCATGCATGCACCTTCAGCGTTTAATTCGCAAAATACAAGAGCAGTTTTGCTGCTAGGAGAACAAAGCGATCAATTTTGGGATATAACAAAAGAAACATTGCGCAAAATTGTCCCTGCCGATGCATTCTCTGATACAGAAGCAAAAATGGAGATGTTCAAGGCAGGGTACGGAACCGTGTTATTTTTTGAAGACATGGATATTGTAAAAGGGCTGCAGGAGCAATTTCCAACTTATGCGGATAAATTCCCTATTTATTCAACACAAACATTAGGATCGATACAATTTATTGTCTGGGCAGCTCTTGAAGCCGAGGGTTTCGGAGCAACATTACAGCATTATCAGCCGTTAGTGGATGATGAAGTGAAGGCGAAGTGGAATATACCGGACTCTTGGAAGCTGGCTGCGCAAATGCCATTTGGCGTTCCTGCTGCTCTGGCCGGAGAAAAACAATTCGCACCGATTGAAGAACGAGTCAAAGTATATAAATGATGCCGGGAAGGACCTGGTTGAAATGTCATGATGTGATGTTTCAGCTAGGTCCTTTGTTTGTTTTGTCGTTATTTCGACATAAATCTATATTTTTTTAATATATAAAAAAGGATTTTTCTTCCCTCTTCAAGAATAAAATATTGTAGAAAGGGGTGTTATCCATGATAGGAAATGAATATTTGCGAGTAGTCGGGGAACGTTTTCGTTTAATGAAAAAGACTGCTGAAGAGGCGATGAAGCAAGTGAGCGATAGCGCTCTGTTTTGGACTGGTGACAATGAGTCAAACAGTATCGCGGTTATTGTAAATCACTTATGCGGAAGTATGGTTTCAAGCTGGACGGATTTTTTGACGGCAGATAACGAAAAGTCTTTGATTAACAGAAGCAATGAATTTGTCCATCATTTCTCCGGACGGCAAGATATGATGAAATATTGGGAATTGGGCTGGAGCAAGCTGTTCAATACGCTTGGGCAGTTAAGAAGCGATGACTTATTAAGGGTTGTATTAATTCGCAATGAGCCTCATTCAGTCATTGAGGCGGTTGAAAACCAATTGTATCATTATGCTTACCATGTCGGACAAATTGTCTACATCTGTAAGCACTTTGCAGTTGATCACTGGAAAAGTGTATATGCTTAATATAACCGCTCTGCCATCTAGAACACTTCTCGCATAAACGCTTCAACTTAAAAGGATTCTTTTCAGAGTATTAGAGGGGATTCTTCCGCGTATTTACTATTCAATTAATTAAATGGAAGTAAATAAGCAATTGCAGAAAATGCAATTGCTTATTTTTATTCCGAAATTCTCTGTGTTACATATGGTAAGAATGGTATAATTTGCTATAATGTAATAAATAGAAATTGCGCGATGTAGGAGGAAGAGACTATGAAGAAATTCATCATCATCAGTTATGGAATAGGTATTATATTCGGTCTCTATCTTATGAATATTTTCTTCAATTTGTCTTACTTTGTTGAAAATATGCATAGTGAAGTATTGTACTATTCTTCCATTCAATCACCGAAGCTGGATCTGCTTGTCTTTTTGCTTTTCTTCATGGGAATTCTTTTTATCATAAGTGTTTTCCAAACAAACTTTTATATTAAGAAAACGGATGATTATATCTCGTTATACTTCAGCATCTATTGCAGAATTGTTTTTATCATCATGGGAGCTACTGTTTTTCCGTATGGCGATTGGACGCTTGTTCTGAAATTCGTGTATATATGCACCGTTGCAGGGTTTGTTGTTTTTCATCATTATTTCCATGCTTATTTGAAAAAGGAGCTGAACAAGCCATTTACATATGGGATTTGGGTTATTAGTGTTCTATCAATCCTCTTTATTGTGTGGGCTGATATACCTACTTCTATTCTATTAATCAAGTATATTACATTCGCTCAATTATGCTACTTGTTTTATGTGCTCTATCAATCGTTTCTGAAACTGTCGGATCGGACGATTCAGTCAAAGGGAAACCTGTTTTGTATGATTATTTTATTTATCACAAGCTGGCAAGGATTTTTAGTGGATTTTGATGTGATCGAAGGGACAAGCCTAGAAGCGATAGGGATGTTCTTGTTTTTTATTATTCACAGCACATTAAGTTCTGAACGGTTTTTATCCTCTTATTCGCAAACTGTTGAAATGAAAAAGATTTTGCAAAACAAAGTGCGGGAACGGACAAAGGAGCTTGAACAGGCCAATGAGGAAATGCAGCGGATAGAACTTGAAAAGAGGCAAATTATCTCTAATATTTGTCATGATTTATCCAATCCGATTACCTCTATTCAGATTGTTTCTAAAGGAATGGTAGATGAAATCATTCCAGTCGGAGAAAAGCAATATTTCAAGGAATTGTATAACCAAAGCTGCCTGATGGAAAATTTATTAAATGATTTGCGCCAGCTTAATTTGCTTGAAAGCAATCAATTAAGCTTTCAAATGGAGGTAGTGGAATGGTTTTCTTATATGGAAAAAATTTTTAATAATTATCGGTGCAATATGCAAAAAGAGCGATTGTCTTATACGCTGCAACTGGAGCATGGCGAACAGGAATTAATGGTCTTTATCGATCCAGTGAGGATGGAGCAGGTTTTCTTAAACTTAATAAGCAACAGTGTGAAGTTTACACCTGAAAACGGCGCGATTGAAGTGAAAGTAGGGGGAAGCAGAGATAATAATGAAGCATATTTTATCGTTTCTGATAATGGAGTCGGCATTCCTTCCAATCAGATTCCGAATATTTTTAACCGGCTTTACAGGACGGAGCCGATTCGGTTGGAAAAGGAGAGCACTGGTCTTGGTTTAAGCATAGTGCGCAATATTATAGAGCATCATCAAGGCAGCGTTCAAGTTGAAAGCGAACCGAAACGTGGAACGGATGTTTTTGTGCGTATTCCGCTCATCAGTACGGAAAGCAGCATGCTGTTAAGCTCTGGTTGAAATAGCGAAGTGAGGTGGATGTCTTATGTATAAACAAACAATCGCAATTGTCGAGGATGAAGTATTAATTGCTGAAATTGTCAGAAATTATTTGAAGAAGGAAGGCTATGAAGTGGTAATCTTTAATAGTGCAGAGGAGGCTTGGGAGAAACTTCGTTATATTCAGCCTTCGCTGTTACTGTGTGATGTGAATCTTCCGGGGGAAACCGGTTTTCAGTTCGCGGAAAAGTACCGCAAGCTGTATCCTGATTCAATCATCATTTTTTTAACAGGAAACTGTACCATCGAAGAAAAATTGACGGGCTTTCGGGCAGGGGCAGATGACTATATAACGAAGCCTTTTATTGTCGAAGAGCTGCTTGCAAGAGTTAAAGCTCATCTGAGAAAGAGCAAGCTTCTTACTGAGGAGCAATTAATAATTGGAGATTTGAAGATTGATATTCAAAATAAACTTGTCTATAGAAAGAATGAGCCTGTCGAGCTTTTTGTGAAAGAGAAAAAGTTGCTTTTCTTTTTGGCATCCAACTATGGCCGAGTGTACAGTCCAGACAGTTTGCTCGAAAATGTGTGGGGCTTTGATTCAGAATCGGATTTGAAAACAATTATTGTTCACATCAGCAATTTGCGTAAAAAGCTGGAGGATAATCCGAAAAATCCGAAATATATTAAAACAATACGGGGATTCGGTTACAAATTGTATTATGAAGAAGTCGATTCGACAGGTACGTTTTAATTATTCTTTTGGTGGTATTAAGTAATTAAAATAATAGTACTTTACTAGAGGAGGAAGCAGTTATGGGTTTTAATGATGATATGAAAAAAGTATTGCTGGCAGGGATTGGGGCAGTTGCGACAACGGTTGAGAAATCACAAGAAGTTGTTGATACATTGATTAAGAAGGGACAAATCACTGTAGAACAAGGTAAAGTTCTGAATGAGGAATTAAAGAGAGCAGTTAAGGAAGAACAACAAAAAGATACTCCTGAACAAACAACATCAATTGTCGATCAGCTAGATCAAATGAGCGAGGAGGAAATCGAAGCGATTAAGAAGAAATTAGCTGAAATGGAGAAATAAACGATGAGCAAAAAGAAGCAGCAAAACAATCATAAGACCGAAGAAACAACAAGTGTCAGATTAAGAGAGATTGTTGAGGTTATGCGCCGCCATTCGATTATACATGGCGTAACACCGGAAAAGCTGCGTCTTATTTTGGAAGATTTAGGTCCTACATACGTAAAAATCGGACAAATTATGAGTATGCGCTCTGATATGTTGCCGCAGAAATATTGCAACGAACTCATGAAGCTGCGTGCGGATGTAAAACCGATTGAGTTTTCGGAAGTAGTGCAGCTGATTGAAGAAGAATATGGTATGCCGATTAAAGAGGTTTTTCCTGAGATTGAGGAAAAGCCTCTTGGTTCTGCTTCCATGGCGCAAGTACATATCGTAAGGTTAAAGGACGGCAGAAAAGCGGTTGTTAAAGTGCAGCGCCCTCATATTAAAGAAATAATGGCGCAAGATATAGCTCTTATGAGAAAGGCGGCCAAGCTGTTTGAAATCATTGAACTGTCGGGAGATGTCATCGACTTTAACTCTGTCATTGAAGAAATGTGGGTGGTTTCAAAACAGGAAATGGATTTCTTGCTGGAAGCGAAAAATTGCCGCGAACTTGCCCAGTTAAATGCGGATATCGCTTATATTGCTTTTCCGGAAATCATTGATTCTTTAACAACGTCGAAAATATTGGTGATGGAATATGTCGATGGAATTCAAATCGATCATGTGCAGGAACTGACAACACTTGGCTATGATATGAATGAAATCGGCGAAAAGCTAGCAGAGAACTATATTAAACAAGTGCTAGACGATGGTTTTTTTCATGCTGATCCCCATCCGGGAAATGTATGGATCAGAGATGGGAAAATTGTTTGGTTAGATTTGGGCATGGTCGGCAGATTGAGCAACCGTGATCGTTTACTGTTTAAAAATGCGGTTTTAGCGATTGTGAATAACGATATTTTTGAAGTGAAAAACGTGCTTCTTTCGCTTGGAACAGTAAAAGGAAAGGTTAATCATTCTCTTCTTTATGATGATGTGGAAGAATTGGTTACAAAATATGCCAATCTTGAGCTTGGCAACATAGATTTAGGTCAGTTGTTTGAGGAGCTGATTGATTTATGCAATCGCCATAGCATCCGGACACCTGCCCGTATTACGATGCTTGCCCGCGGTGTTGTCACGATTGAAGGTGTTCTGTCTGCCTGTTGTCCGGATGTCAACTTTATGCAATTAGCGAAGAGTCATCTGACAGAGTATTATATGGAGGATTTTGATTTGGCGGCTGAGCTGAAGAAATCCGGAAAAAATCTATATACGATGACGAAAAAGGCAATTGATGTTCCCGGGCAGTTATCTGATTTATTAAAGATGGCAACAAAGGGACAAATGAAGATGAATTTGGATGTGACAGGTGCCGAAGAACCAATTAAACAAATTGATCACATGCTTGATAAGTTAATTATCTGCCTTATTGCATCGTCTTTGCTGATTGGTTCAAGCTTAATCAGCACGACAAATATGCGTCCGCAAGTATTGGATATTCCGCTTTTTGGTATATTGGGATTTTGCGGTTCCGCCATTTTAGGATGCTGGCTGCTTTTCGGTATTTTAAGGAGATGGAGGAAGGGCAGTTAATAGGAACGAACGGACCATGTTCTATTAAAAACGTGATTTGTTTCACTGCATTAAGAAGAGGCTCTAAAAAGTTAGTTACTGACTATTTTAGAGCCTTTTAATTTATTGAAAGTTACTGACAAAACTGTAAAAAACGGTATGTACTTTATGGGGAAATATGTTAATATAATATTCAACAACAAAATTATTAGAATATTTAGACTGAGAGGGAGAAACATGAAAAAATTATATATGTCAGTAGACATGGAAGGTATTACAGGATTAGTCGACTATACGCATGTGTATTCCAATCAGCACAATTATGAGCGCGGCAGGCGCATTATGACAGCTGAAGCAAATTCCGTTGTCACTGCAGCCTTCAAAGAAGGTTGTGATGAGGTCATCATTAATGACAGTCATTCGAAAATGAATAACTTGCTGATTGAGGAGCTTCATCCGGATGTGAAGTTAATCAGCGGCGATGTAAAGCCGTTTTCGATGGTGCAGGGATTAAATGATTCTTTTGATGGAGCAGCTTTTGTCGGTTATCATGCTCGAGCATCCGCAAGAGGTGTGATGGCTCATACAATGGTTTTTGCTGTGAAGCGTATGTACATAGATGATGTAGAAATAGGAGAGCTTGGTTTCAATGCTTATGTGGCCGGCTACTACGGTGTGCCGGTCGTAATGGTTGTCGGCGATGATGGAGCGGCTGCGGAAGCAAAGGAGCTTATCCCTCATGTAGTGACGGCTGTAGTGAAAGAAACAGCGTCACGATCTGCGGCACTTTCATTGACTCCTGCCAAGGCGCAACAGCTTATTCAGGAAAAAACAGCTGAAGCAATAAGAAAAGCGCATCAAATATTGCCTTTAACGCCACCGGCAAATCCGCTTTTAACGATTGAATTTACGAATTATGGACAAGCTGAATGGGCTCACTTAATGCCGGGCACCGAGCTTGTAGAAGGCACGACCATTGTAAAATATCAGGCGAAGGATATTTTGGAGGCCTACAAAGCCATGCTGGTTATGACTGA
>JBJFHH010000251.1:0-7361 GCA_051893475.1 Bacillus sp. (in: firmicutes)
AAATTATTGAATATCGCCTAAAGTTGCCGCCATTACCGCTTTAATCGTATGCATTCTGTTTTCTGCTTGATCGAATACATGTGAATGGCGGCTGCGGAATACTTCATCTGTTACTTCCATTTCTTTTAAGCCATGTTTTTGGTACATTTCCATACCATAAGTCGTTTCAGTATCATGGAATGCTGGCAGACAGTGTAAGAAAATCACATTTTCATTGCCTGTTTTTTCGATCATTTCCATATTTACTTGGTATGGAGTTAATAATTCAATACGTTCTGCGAATTTATCTTCTTCACCCATAGATACCCATACGTCAGTGTAAAGAACATCTGCACCGGATACCGCTGCATCAATGTCGCTTGTTACAGTGATGCGACCATTTGATTTTTCTGCGATTTCTTTCGCTAAATCAACAATTTCTTGTTCCGGGAATAATGATTCAGGTGAGCAAATACGCATATCCATTCCCACTAATGCGCCAGCTACTAAGAAGCTGTTTGCCATGTTGTTGCGTCCGTCGCCGACATAAACGAATTTAACGCCTTTTAAATGGCCGATATGTTCTTTAATTGTTAAAAAGTCCGCAAGCATTTGTGTTGGATGCCAAGCATCAGTTAATCCGTTCCAAACAGGCACTCCTGAATGTTCTGCTAAGCTTTCGACTGTTTTTTGAGAGAATCCGCGGAACTCGATACCGTCAAACATGCGGCCTAAAACTTTCGCAGTATCCTCAACAGATTCTTTTTTACCTAATTGAATGTCATCCTTACCTAAATATTCAGGGTGCGCACCTAGATCGATACTTGCAACTGTGAATGCGCAACGAGTACGAGTGGATGGTTTTTCAAATAGAAGCGCAATGTTTTTGCCTTCTAAGTAGCGGTGCGGAATACCTTTTTTCTTTTTATCTTTTAAATCAGCTGCTAATTCGATCAAATATAAGAATTCTTCTTCTGTAAAATCTTTTTCTGCTAAAAAGCTGCGGCCTTTTAAATTCGGTTTAGTCATTAACATTATTTATTGCCCACCTTATCGATTTATTTTTTAGTTTTATTTCTGATAAAAGTTGCGGACGAACGCCTTCTGCCGTTAATGTGCAACAAATATTCGTCTAGTCTCATATGCTCCTGTATAGGTTCTCCTGCCGCACTTCACAAACAGGAAACGCCATCCGCTTAATGATTGATTGTTTTTAGATGTCTTCACGCACAATCGGCATGCTCATGCAGCGTGGGCCCCCACGACCGCGAGACAATTCCGAGCTTAAGACTTCGATTACCTTCACACCATGCTGACGCAATAATTCGTTCGATACATAGTTGCGGTCATACGTCACAACAACGCCTGGTGCGATTGCTAATGTATTCGATCCGTCATTCCATTGCTCGCGCGCTGAAATGATTTCATCTCCGCCGCCACAAGGAATCAACACTAATTCATCAAGTCCTAATGCTTCTTTAATTGTTTTATGAAGATCCCTGCTATGTGTAATATTTACATTTTCAGGATCGATTCCTCTTTCAAGCGTATATACATTCATGCTGCCATCAGAATCCTGAATACCTGGGTGAATCGTAAATTTATTACGATCAATCATTGTAAATACTGTATCCAAATGCATGAATGCACGGCATCTTGGAATTTCGATTGCCAATACTTTTTTGATTTTGTCTTGCTTAGTGAACAAGTTTTTCGCCAAACGCTCGATTGCTTTTGCAGATGTACGCTCGGATACACCGATTGCAATGACTTCTTCGCTTAGGACTAACTCGTCGCCGCCCTCAATAGGGAAATCATAGTTGCGGTCTAACCATACCGGTACATCTTGTCCCGCAAAGCGAGGATGATGTTTAATGATATATTCCATGAATAATGATTCACGTTGGCGAGCAGGCTGACGCATTTTATTGATAGTTAATCCATTACCGATGGAAGCAGCCGGGTCACGAGTGAAATACAAGTTCGGCATTGGATCCATATAGAATGGATAATGATCTTCCATCAACTCATACAAATGTGTTTTCCTTTTCGCTTCAATTTCATTTTTGCGAACACCGCTCATCACTTTTTCAACTAATTCTTTCGTTTCAAAAGAAAGCAAGTATTCTTTTAGCATGTTTAGAGAGCCATTCACATGAGCTTTCGATTCAGTTAAGATTTTTTCAACAAATTCAGTACGTAATTCTTCAGTATGTAAAGCTTCAATGACCAAATCATCCAGATAAAGTACTTCCGTTCCTTGATCTCGAAGTGTTTGAGCAAAGAAGTCATGTTCTTTTTGAATGACGTTTAAATAAGGAATGTCATCAAACAACAATTGAGGTAAATACTCTGGTGTCAAATTCTCAAGTTCTTTACCAGGACGTTTCAGTAAAACAGTTTTTAGTTTACCAATTTCTGATGTTACATGAATTGGATGGTTCATCAGACGTGCCTCCTTGAATAACTGAATTGTTCTTACAAGTTAATATTAAGTTATTCCAAAAAAATAAACTGTGGTTAATCCAACAAACAAACCGTTAAATATTTGACGCAAAAATTAATACGGTATACAGTTTTTTGTAAACATATACTTGTATTTCAGCAAAGAAAAAGCGTCACCTCTTATAAGAAAGCGTTTTCATAATTAGGTATAGTTATTGCCCGACATCGCGCATCGCTGGATACTGTATATAGAATGCATAAAAAAACGAAAAAAAGTTAGCCTATAGCTAACTTTTTTTCAGCAATCGCTTATAAAGGGTTTCTGTATCTTCTTCAGTCCGGGCAATAATGAGACATGTATCATTGCCGCAAACACATCCCATCATCTCATCCCATTGCATTTCATCCAATAAAGCACCAATTACATGGGCATTACCCGGCAATGTCCGGATAACTACAAGGTGATCGACACAATCAATCTTTTCAACAACTTCGTGGATTTTCCGAAGTAATTTTTGATATTGCGTATTGATATTTTTATTCACAATAAATGCATATTTTAAAGTACCGTTCTTTGTGGGAACTTTAGCTAAATTCAATTCCTTAATATCACGGGATATCGTTGCCTGCGTTACCTCCATTCCATTCGCATTCAATAATTCGACCAGCTGCTCCTGCTTTTCAACTTCATGCTCTTCAATGATTTTTTTTAAAAAGAAGTGTCTGCGATCTTTATTCAGCTTCATAAAAATGCTCCTTCGTTGTTGTATATTATTATATTAATATAATAATAATTTATTTTCACTCTTTTTAATGATTGTTGGTAATGTTGACTTCCACAGCAGGCACACGCTGATTTGTCTTAAACACGAAAGAAGCCGCGATATCAATTATCACAGCTTCCTTCTTCTCTTATTTAACAAAACGCATAGCTACTTTTTTCAGTTCCATTAAAATAACTGCTCCAATTGCCAAACCGGCTGCAATCGCCCACTCGTTGAATCCGAATGTATCCGGAATCGAGAAAATCTCGCGAGCTCCCGGCAAAGTTGTAACCGTATATAAAACCAAGCAGAATGCTACAGCTCCCAGCACATATTTATTGCTGAATAAGCCAATTTCAAAAATCGTTTGCTTATTGGATCGTGCCGCAAATGTTTGCAGCGTACGCGCAAGAATTAATGTCGTGAATGCCATTGCTACACTGATTTCTTCAGAATAGTGCAAGCCGATGTATTGCGAGATGATAACTGCAATACCAATTACAAAGCCGCGCAACAATACATCTTGCATCGTTCCGCCAGCAAAGATGCCTTCTCGAATATCTCTAGGCTTACGATTCATGACATCAGGCTCTGATTTTTCCATACCCAGCGCAATCGCAGGCAGAGAATCGTTCACCAAGTTGATGAACAGAAGTTGCAGAGCTGTAAATGGATTGACCCAGCCGACAATCATCGCAAATAAAATTGCAATAATCGATCCGACATTCCCGGCAAACAAGTAGGCAATCGCCTTTTTAATATTATCAAATACCGTTCTTCCGACAGCTACCGCTTTCACGATAGAAACGAAATTATCATCCGTCAAAATCATCGCTGCTGCATCCTTGGCAACATCCGTACCGCTCCCCATCGCTACACCGATGTCAGCTTGCTTCAGAGCAGGCGCGTCATTTACGCCGTCTCCTGTCATACTTGTAATCCGGCCTTTTTTCTGCCAAGCGCGGACAATCCGGATTTTATTTTCCGGAGACACACGAGCATAAACGGATATATGCTTCAACTTATGGTCAAGCTCTTCATCGGACATCGCATCCAATTCCTGACCCGTCACAGCAATATCTCCTTCCTCCATTAAACCAATATCGCGGCCGATTGCCTGCGCTGTCGTTTTATGGTCGCCTGTAATCATTACCGTACGAATACCGGCTTTCTTCGCTTCTTCAATCGAACTGTACACTTCTTCACGAGGGGGATCAATCATTGCCGTTAATCCGACCAACACTAAATCGTACTCATCCTCAAGCCCGACCTCTATTTGTTCTGTCGCTATTTCTTTATAGGCATAAGCCAATACTCGCAACGCCTTGTTGGAGAAGTCCTCGTTCGCCTCATGGAAGCGTCGAATAATTTCGTCGGTAAGCGGGAGCTTCTCGCCGTCAATCAATACTTGATTGCAGCGCTCAAACATCACATCAGGACCGCCTTTTACGAGCATCGCCTTTTGATCGTTAAAAGTATGGATTGTCGTCATCAGCTTACGGTCGGAATCAAACGGAATTTCCGATTCCCTCGGGAAACGATCGCGAATTTCATTATAGTTTTTATTATGTTTATTACTGAACGTGATTAAAGCAACCTCTGTCGGGTCACCAAGTTCCTTGCCTTCTTCATTAATATGAGAGTCATTACATAGGACCGCTATATGTATTAATGCTCTTTCACTATCCGACCAAATATTCGGATCAGCTGGAAATTTCTCTTTCTTGCCTTTAGGCAAATAATAATCAACGACAGTCATCTTATTTTGTGTCAATGTTCCCGTTTTATCTGTACAAATAACGCTTGTTGAACCAAGCGTTTCAACAGCAGGGAGCTTTCTGATAATCGCATGCTGCTTCGCCATTTTGCTTGTACCAACAGATAAAACAATCGTTACAATCGAAGACAGTGCTTCCGGAATCGCCGCAACCGCAACTGCAACCGCAAACATTAACGCATTTAAAATGCCGACCGTCATATCAGCCGTACTGTCTGAGAACCACAACCTTCCCGCTTCTACTCCAAAAATAACGATACATAGGAATAAAATCGCAATCCCAAGCTTTTTGCTGAAAACCTCAAGCTTGCGCTGCAACGGAGTAGCTTTCTCTTCCGCGCTCTCCAGTAAACCGGCAATTTTCCCGATTTCCGTATCGCTTCCTGTCCCGGTAACAACAACTGTGCCGCGGCCGTATACTACCATCGCACCACTGTATACCATATTAACGCGATCCCCAAGCGGAACATTGTCTTCAATCATACCTGAATATTTTTCAACCGGTTCTGATTCCCCTGTCAGCATACCTTCTTCCAGCTTTAAGCTGCCGGACTCCAATATCCTTCCATCAGCAGGCACATAATCGCCGGCTTCAAGCAAGACTATATCGCCTTTTACAAGTTCGCGCGCCGGCAAAGTCTGTCTGACGCCATCGCGCACTACTTTCGCTTCAGGTGCTGACAGCTGACGGAGCGCATCAAGTGAGCTTTCCGCCTTTCTCGTTTGAATAACACTAATAACAGCATTAATGATCAACACAGCAAAAATAATGATTGACTCCATAATTTCGCCTAAAACTATTTGAACTACAGCTGCAATAAGCAAGACGATAACCATCGGATCCTTGAAGTTTTCTAAAAACAGCTTCCAAATCGGATCTCTCTTTTTAGCAGCAAGCTCATTATAGCCATCACGGTCTAATCGCTTTTTCACCTCTGCTGAGGATAAGCCTTCTTCTGTGCTTCCTACTGTCTTTAATACATCCTCACTGCTGCTGCGATAAAATTCCACAAAAACAACTCCTTCCTGCAATGTTGCCAAGCTTCATCTTATTTTGCTTTTTATATATTACTCTAATACTTCCTGCCTTTATTTTAGCAAAAAAACAGCCTCCAGAATGAAACTTCCAAAAATTAGCTATATTTAAATAATTTGCCCAAGCCCATCTTTCCTGGCATAGAAAAAGCCCGCAAAAAAGTCATATGATGACTGATTTGCAGGCCCTTGCCATTGTGTTATGCAGATTCATACTGTTGTAAGCCTACTGGACATGAAGCCCATTATAAACAGCTGCTGTGAAATCCGCTCTTGTTGCATGATCATTCAATCGATAATATTCCGTCTGAAAACCGCCGGTACGATCGATACTGTTCATTGTTGCAATCGCATCGTAAGCCCAATAAGAAGCAGACACATCCTTATATACGGATTTAACACCGGCGCTGACAACTTCAGCCGGTTCAATATCAAACGTATTCTTCACAATCACAGCCATTTGCGCTCTCGTCATCTTTTCATTCGGTCTGAATGTTCCATCCAGAAAACCGTTCATGACCCCAAGCTCTTTAATGGCAGCAATATCCTTAGCAAATGTGTTATTCGAATGAACATCAGAGAAGTATTCCAGCTTCTTCGGTATATGATTCAATATGCGATTAATAATCGCCGCTGCTTGTCCCCTTGTCACCGAATCAGAAGGCCTGAATGTTTGGTCCAGAAAACCATTAATGATGCCGTTACCCGACAATTGAATGACTGCATCATAAGCAAAGTGATCAGCGGATAAATCGTTAAAAACCGTCGTCTTCTCCTCTGCCGCTGCAAGTACGCGCTTGGCACCTGTATAATACTTGCTCCAATAAGAATTATCCATGCTTACTGTTAAAACGCCGCTGCTCGTTGCGCTAATAAATTCATTATTCCCAACATAAATGCCAGAATGCGATATTCCCTCTTTATATGTATCTGAGAAAAATACAAGATCCCCCGGCTGCAGTGCTGAGCGTTCAACTGTTGTCCCGATTGAATATTGCTGCTCGGACGTACGCGGAAGCGATAAGCCGAAATGATTAAACACATACAATAAAAATCCCGAGCAATCAAACCCTTGAATAGTCGTTCCTCCGAATTTATACGGAATACCCTCTAATTGGCCGGCAAATGAGACAAGTTCCTTCCCAGTCACAGATGCTGCTTGTCCTTTTGCCGGAAAGAAAGGAAGCAAAATGGATACTGATAATACTATGTATAGAAATTTCTTCATATCCATCCCCCAATAATTCTATTACATACAATCTAATAATTACATTCTAAACCATCATATGGCATTTTTCGACCTTTTCTTTCTGAAAATAAGAATAAAAGCGGAAGTCGCGCACTTAGTCGCTGTTCCTTAC
>JBJFHH010000252.1:0-18183 GCA_051893475.1 Bacillus sp. (in: firmicutes)
GCGCTCTTTCTTCGATCATGCTTCTGCGATAGCGCACTAATTCCCGGAGTTCACGCTGTTCCCGATTGGGAATATAACTTGGCTTTAATAGCCCGTGTTGCATTAGCTCCGCAATCCATTCTGCATCTTTGACATCCGTCTTCCGTCCCGGCACTTGTTTCATATGTTTCGCATTGACGACAAAAAACAGGCACACTGGGTTCCTGTTCAAGAAGATTATAAATGGGGTTCCAATAGACACCTGTACTTTCCATCGCCACATGGGTGCATTTGGAGGAGATAATCCAATCAACCAGTTCCAATAAATCCTCCGTCATTGTCCCGAATGTTTGGACCATCTTCTTTCCCGGCACTAAAATACAGGCCGTTATGCTTTTTTTGTGTACATCCATCCCGCACACATACTTGCTTAAGACTTCCACGATCATTCACCTCACCTATTGGGAAGCAGTCGTGCTTGGAGACATTTGCGTGTAATCTACCCTGCGTGCTACCTAATATCGGTGCGATAATATGTGGTACACTTAGCCTCCAGGTTCCGTCTCTGTTGCGAGTTCTATGACATCAAGCCTTTTCGACCTCTGTGCCAACTGCTTCTACCTTTATTATACGAGGGAAAAGAACCATTTTCATTCATGGTGGCGCCAGAAAGCACTGGCATGGTTGGCTCTGTTAACTTTCAGTGTTCAGCGGGACAGGTATTTAAAAATTTTTTTATTGGACTTAAACTATAAATTGTACCGCTATTATTTTTATCAGCAAGTAAAACGTTTAGTGTATAAATTTCGGTAGTTTGTCCATACTAATAACATATTTTTCGGTTTTTAATACATATTGGTATACAATCACCCAAAAAAAGGAAAATGGAAGACCTAAGATTATTGGAGTAGCTCGATTGGCTATTTCAAAAATTGGGAAAACTAGCATTAAAAATGGAACTAGACAAGCAACAATGAAGATCGTATTAAATTTTATTTTACTCATATGCCATCTCCTTCCCCTCATAACTTGTAATAAGTCAAAATCTATTTTTTTAGATTTATATGATTATATGTCAAGTTAATATATATTAATTCCAATTACATATCCAACCTTCAAGCCGTCCCAAACGTAACTCCCTTCTCTCTCAACATCTTCCGATAAGCAATGCTTAACCGATCACAAACAAGATGCAGCTCCGCCTGCAGATCTAGCGGCAGCAACTCCGGCTTTTGGTTTTCGACGATGACTTTATCTTGCTCCAATAATGTGTTTTGAAAATCAATGAATACTTGCGGTTCTTCATCGAGTGCATAATTTCGCTCCATGATCATGAAGGCTATACTTTTCTGTTCATTTACAGGCAGTACAATCAGAAATAGTTTGAAAAAGTCATCAGATTCCTCATTCGTTTTCATCAACGAAACCGTAAGCGGACTGTATACTTTGTAGGTATACTTGGAAACGACGGGATAGCCTCTTCCGTCGGGATCTGGCTGGTATACGTTGATTTCATCGGTTACGAGAATACCGTTTTCATCGCGAACGCGATAATCATTTATTTCGGCATATTGTGTGTCACCCAGCAGTCCTTCATGAACAAACATGAGATGGGAGACATCGAGAAAATTTTCGATGACTCGCGGTCCGGCGGCTTCGACATCATACGGTCCCATTAACACTCTGACTAAGGCCGGGGCATTCAACTGCTCATCACCGATTTGCGGGATATCTTGCTCGGGTTTCGTCAACGAAACCCAAACAAGACCGAATGCTTCCGTGCAATAGTAGGCAGTGACTTTTGCTTTTGACGGGATGGCTTGATTTGCCTGCATAGCTGGAATGCGCGTGCAGACACCGCAAGCGTTGTATGTCCAGCCGTGATACGGGCAGACAATTTCATCATTCACAACCGTTCCGAGCGACAGTGGCACACCTCGATGTATGCACAAATCCTTGAAAGCGTGAATGCCCTTCGTTGTACGGAAGACGACGACTTTTTCACCGAGAACTTCTACCGATATCGGTTCTTCCAGCAAATCGTCGGAAAGCATGACTGGATGCCATTGGTGGAGCAAAACAGGATCTTGTACAAGCATACAGCTCCCTCCTCTTTCTCTATTATTCAGGAATCGTTCCTTTGATGCCTTTAACAAACCAATTCATTTCCAAGATTTCTTCAACGGTCATACTTTCTCCCTCAGGAACTCTAAGCTCACCGTTTTGATCATAAATTGGTCCCGTAAATACTTCGAGTGTACCGTCGATAATTTCTTGACGTTTTGCTTCAACAGCATCCTGAACTTCCTGGGGAACATTTTTTCCGAATGGCGCAATGTCTGCCATATCCTCTTTCAAACCTCTTAAATGGGCATCAGGCTTCCACGTCCCATCAATGACACTTTGAACAATTTCAACATAAAACTCACCCCAATTTAAAACGGGATTCGTAATGTATGTGTCCGGCACATAATGATTCATGTCTGAATCATTGCCCATTCCCCAAACGCCGCGCTCCGCTGCTGCTTGAATACCAGCAGGAGAATCTTGATAGTTGGCCAGAACGTCGATACCTTCATCAAGTAAGCTGACAGCCGCTTGTCTTTCGGCTGTTGGATCATACCATGTATTGCTCCATAAAACCGACACTTCAATATCCGGATTGACGCTTTGCGCTGCTAACGTGAATGCATTAATCGTATAAATAACTTCCGGAATCGGGAATGCGCCGACGTAGCCGATTTTAGCATTTTCCGTGAGGGCTCCGGCCGCCAAACCGGATAAGTAGCCGGATTCATAGCCTTTTGCTTGATATATACCGACATTTTCCGCTGTTTTATAGCCGGTTGCATGCATGAAAACCACATCAGGATACTTCTTGGCGACATTAATAGTCGGGTCCATGTAACCGAAGCTTGTTGTGAAAATAATATCGTGGTCTTGCGCCAACTCTTCAATGACACGCTCCGCATCAGGACCTTCAGGCACGTTTTCTACTATTGTACTAGTGATTCCAAAGGTTTCATCAACCATTTGTCTGCCTTTGTCATGCTCGAACGTCCATCCTCCATCACCCGGAGTACCGATATAAACAAAACCGACTTTCGGCATTTCTTTCTTCTCCTCAACCGCTGCACTTTCTTCCGGTTCCTCTTCTGGTTCAGACTGCGATGTGCCCTGCGAACAGGCTGCCATTACAATTAGAAACATCATCATTAATACTGAAAACAAATACTTTTTCAATATAAATCCCCCTTTTTCATTTAAAATCTCTGCTCACGGAAATACGGCGCACCCAATGATTGCGGCTCGATTGATGGCTTGTTGCGGTTTTTCCAGCCGACAAACATCAGTACAATAATTGTTGCGATATATGGAATCATCTTTAAAAAGTAAGATGGAATTCCTAATTCAAATAGTTGGATGCGGAAGCCTAACGCATCGAGTCCGCCGAAGAAATAGGCACACAACAAGGCGTACAACGGATTCCAGCGGGCAAAAATGATAAGCGCAATCGCAATCCAGCCTCTGCCCGACGTCATGCCTTCAATCCAGTTCGGTGAATACACCATAATTAAGTAATAGCCGGCCATCCCCATCAGCATAGAGCCGCCAATCACATGCAGATAGCGCACTTTTACAACGGAAATTCCCATCACATCCGAGGTTGACGGATTATCTCCGACCGCCTTCAAATGGAGGCCCCACGAAGTTTTGTACATGTACAGGTACAAAAGCACAGCCAGTACAATGCTGATCCAAATAAACAGATCCAAATTGGAAAAGACACTTCCGATAAACGGAACAGATTCCAGAAAGCCAAGTTCCAGCTTCGGAACGGTAACCGGCAAAGCGACACCGGCAATGGATCGTCCTAAATAGGCGCTTAATCCTGTTCCGAATAAAGTGATCGCCAAGCCGCTGACAATGTGATTCGCCCGCAATGTAATTGTCAAAAATGCATGAATAAGTCCTAAACTACCTGCAGCCAAAAGCGAAACGAGCATAGCAATCGCCAAGTTTTCCGTCTGCAAAAAGATGATGCACGACATGACAGCGCCGACAAGCATGATGCCTTCGGTGCCGAGATTGATGACGCCGGCTTTTTCATTTAAAATACCGCCTAGTATCGCAAATAATAACGGTGTGCCTCCTGAAATGGCTGCCGCAGTCACTAGTGCAATTGAGTTCATAGACACTCTCCTTTACGCTTTCCTTATTATCTGGAATTTGCTGACCATATCACCACCGATCAAGCAGAACAAAATCGCCCCCTGCAGCATCAATGAAAATGAAGAAGGTAATCCGATTGTCTGAACACTATAGCCTCCGACAATCAGTCCTCCAATGAAAACAGAGGTAACAATCATCGCGAACGGATTCAATTTAGCAAGCCAAGCGACGATAATCGCCGTATAGCCATATCCTGGTGAAATACCGTACATAAGACGGTGCGCGACGCCTGATACTTCAATCGCCCCAGCAAAGCCAGCCAATCCGCCGCTCAGCATCATCACAAGCAAAATATGTTTATTAATTTTAATGCCGGCATTTTTAGCCGCGACCGGATTGGCGCCCAATAGCTTGAGCTCATAACCCCAGCGTGTTTTCGTAAGTAAAAAAGCGAAAACAAGAACGGCAATTAAAGCAAAGATTAAGCCGATATGCAATCTCGTGCTGCCAATGTTAGAAAGCATTTGAAAAGGAGTGAAGATGGGTGTTCCCGGGAAATTAAATCCCTCAGGATCACGCCACGGCTCAAAGACGAGATAATCAAGAAGTAAAAGTGCCACGTAATTTAACATTAAGGAAGTAATCAGTTCGTTCACTTGAAAGTATGTACGCGGAATGGCCGTGAACAAGCCCCATACCGCACCAGCGGCTACACCAGCAAGCATCATAAGCGGAATGTAGAGCGCACCATGCAAGTTCGGCATAAAAATGGTAATCGCGGTTGCACCAATCGCTCCTAAAATAAATTGCCCCTCCGCACCGATGTTGTAGACGGAAATGCGATAAGCTATTGAAATGCCTAACGCACAAAGCAACAGCGGTATTGCCTTCACGAGCGTTTCGCTGAATCCGAAGCTGGAGCCGAATGCGCCTTGAACCATTTTGCTGTACACAGTGAGCGGATTCATTCCATTCGCAAAGATAAAAACAGCACAAATGATGAGCGCTGCAATAATCGAGAGAACCGGCACCAAAAAGTTGCTCGTCTTCTTATGGGCATCATATTCGAGCTTAAAAGGAATAAAATCAAAGCCTTTTGGTCTCTTTCTCATCCCGATTGTCGATTGCTCATTGGATGTTTTTTGATTCATTGCGTCACCTCTTCCTTCGCGCTCAATCCGGCCATCAGCTGTCCGATTTGCTCCTTATCTGCTTCTCCTCGGGCAATGACGCCGTTTATTTTGCCGTTAAACAGAACGAGAATACGGTCCGATAATTGCATCACTTCATCCAAATCCTCAGAAATGAGAAGAACACCGCTGCCGGCTCGGCGTCGTTCGAGCAACATTTTATGGACTGCCTCTGTTGCTGCAACATCAAGTCCCTGTGTCGGATGGACGGCAATCATCAGCTTCGGCTCCAAATCGATTTCTCTCGCAAATAATAGCTTTTGCTGATTGCCTCCAGAAAGCTGCCCGACAGGACTTTGCAAATCAGGTGTCCTCACATCAAAGCTTTTAACAAGACTATTTGCCCATTGTTCATTTTGTTTCTTGTTCAAAACACCATATTTAGCTCGACCTTTACTGCGGTATGACTTTAACAGCAAGTTTTCAACAACTCCCAAACTGCCGGCAAGCCCGCTTTTCATTCGGTTTTCCGGGATGTGGGCGATACCTTTGTCAATCAAGCCTTTAACGCTTGGCGACTGTAAATACTCTCCGTTAAGAACAACCTCGCCTGCAGACCAAGGAATCAAGCCAGTTAATGCTTCCGCCAGCTCCTTTTGTCCGTTGCCGGCAACTCCAGCTATCCCGACAATTTCATGCTCATGAATGGTAAAGTCAATCTTGTCGACAGCATTCAAACGATGCTCATTTTTCACAACCAACGCTTCCGTCTGCAAAATCGGCTTGCCGATATCGAGCGATTCCACCGTAATTCCTGATGTCACTTCATGTCCGACCATCAGCTGAGCAAGTTGCTGCACGGACGTTTCTTCACGGTCCATTTGCGCAATCATTTGTCCTTTACGCATAACGGAAATGCGGTCGGCAATCGCCATTACTTCCTTTAATTTATGGGTCGTAATGATCATTGTTTTTCCATGACGCTTCAGCTCCCGCATTGTCGCAAACAACTGCTCGACCTCGCCCGGTGTCAAAACCGAAGTAGGTTCGTCAAAAATAATAATATCGGCTCCGCGATACAATGTTTTCACAATTTCAACCCGTTGCTGCTCACCGACAGACAGCTGCCATATCGGTACCGAGCCTGGGAAACTGAGTCCGTATGTTTCCGCAATGTTTTCAATCTCTTTCTCCATTTTTTTCATCCAACCTGATCCATGCCATATGCGTCCCTTTCTGCCTAAAATTATATTTTCAATAGCGGTCAATGTTTCGACAAGCTTAAAATTTTGATGAACCATTCCGATTCCGAGAGCCATCGATTCCTTTGGCGAGCGGATATAACAAGGTATTCCTTGAATCGCAATCGTGCCGCTGTCCACTTTGTATACACCGGCAAGCATACTCATAATTGTACTTTTGCCGGCACCGTTTTCTCCAAGCAACGCATGAATTTCACCTTTCTTCACAGCAAAATTCACATGATCGCTCGCTGTCACTTCACCGAATTTTTTGACAATGTCCATCATTTCAACAGCGTAAGTCAAAATCTTCACCTCCTACTGTTCTTTATTTGCCAAGCATTGCACCGCCCGAATAATGCCTCCGTAACCGGTGCAGCGACATAAATTGCCCGCCAACGCTTCCTTAATATCACACTCGCTTGGCGAGGTATTTTCGTTCAGCAGCGCTTTCGCTGCTATCACCATCCCCGACGTGCAGTATCCGCATTGAAAACCACCTTCCTGTAAAAAAGCTTCCTGTACTTCATCCAGCTGATTCGTTGCGACGCCTTCAATAGTCGTAATTTTTTTTCCATTCACCTGAAAAGCCATCAGTAAGCAAGCATTGGCCAACTCGCCGTCGACAAGCACAGAGCAGGCACCACATCTGCCAATTCCGCATGAAACCTTCGTGCCGATCAAAAACATTTTTTCCCGCAACAGGTCGGTCAGTTTTTCAGTCGGGTGTACTTGCAATTCATACTGCACACGATTGACATTTATATAAAGCGTCATTTTTTGCTGGTCGTTCACATATAGAAAGTTTTGCAGCTCGCCATTCTTCACATCCATTCAAGCAACCCCTTTCGTTCTACCACTTGTAAAATTTCCTCCGAGGAGACCGGAAGCCTTTGAACCCAATAGCCGATGGCATCATGAATCGCGCTGACGATCGCCGGAGTTATCGAGATGGTGCCGATTTCACCTACACCTCTCGGACCAAATTGATCGCCGTCATACAGCTCTTCAATTGCAAATACATCCGTTTTAAACGGAGTATCGGCAATTGTCGGGATTAAGTATGAATCAAAGTTGCGAATGGCGTATTGGCCGTCTACCATTTTTGCTTCTTCCATCAATGTGTAGCCGAGCGACATTACTCCTCCGCCTTCAATTTGCCCGCGGTAGCCGTTCGGGCTGACAACCGGTCCAGCCGCAATTACATGGTCAAGCGACTTCACCTTTACCTTTCCTGTCAGCAAATCGACCTCCACCTCGGCTCTAATGCCGCCGAAGGAATATAAAAAATGTCCGCCTGTCACTGCATCGGGTGTTGTCGGAAAATGAAAACTTGTCAAGACGGTGCAGTCTTCCACCAGCTTCGACGCCATTTGTTCGAATGTAATAACGGGTGCCTTACCGATATTTTCTTGCCAAATGCCGCCGGGGCCGACATATAATTCCGCTACTGATACACCTAAAAGCGCTGAAGCGTTGCGGCACAGTTTATTTTTGAACGGCTCCTTCATCCGCTGCACGGAATGCCACACCATGCTCGTTCCCCGCGAGGCGGTTGATGAGCCGGACATCGGCACGAGTGCTGTATCGCCAATGACAATTTGAATATCTTGCTTGCTGCAGCCGATTTCTTCCACAACGATATTTTCAATAACCGAAAGAAGCCCTTGGCCACACTCTTCGAACCCAAAGGAAATTTCGATTTTTCCGTCTTTGTTAAATGACAATCTGCCCCCGGCTGCATCCAAACGCCCGAAGCCTAAACCGCCGCCGTGCATGGAAATCGCAAAGCCGGTGCCGGTTTTCTTAAAATGATTAGAAGCTGGCTGAGATCGTTTATACACAGCTTTCTTTTGCAGAAAATGGAGGACATCGGCTGCACTGTTCGTCGGAGCGATGCGCTGTCCTAAAGGCCCTAAATCAGTTGCGCTCCGCACATTGATTCTTCTTAACTCAAGTGAGTCCATTTGCAGGACAGACGCAATCCGGTCGATTTGACCTTCGAGAGCAAATGTGATTTGATTGCCGCCAAAGCCGCGGAATTCGCCTGCTACTCCGTTATTCGTGAAAACCGATAAGCCCTCCGTCTCGATATTCGGAATGATGTACGGACCGGTCGCATGCTCGACCGCAAAATCAAGTACGGCAGGACCTAATGTCGCATAGGCGCCTGTGTCGGCAATAATTCGCGTTTTATGGGCTAAAATTTTTCCCGAAGCATCCGTTCCAGTTTTCATCGTGATTTTCATTGGATGGCGTTTCAAGCCGGCATCAATTGATTCCGTTCTGGAATTATGAATTTTCACAGGACAGCCGCTCGCAAGCGCAAGCAGTGCGCCGTACGGCTGAATGTTCAATTCATCCTTTCCTCCGAACGAGCCGCCCATCGGACTGGAAATAATCCGGATCATGCTCTCTGGTATCCCTAAAATTCGCGACAGTTGAAAGCGGTCTTTAAATCCGTGCTGTGTGCCGGCATAAACGGTAATTCCTCCGTCATCCTCAGGAACAACCACACCGCCCTCCGTTTCCATATAAGCATGCATTTGTCTCGGAAGCTCATACGTTTCCTCGATGATGACATCACAGTCTAAAAATGCCGAATCAGCATCACCGTTTTTATAAGCAGCGCGATGAAGTACATTTCCTGCCGGATGAAGCTTCACCGTATCTGGTTGCAGTGCTTTTTCCGGACAATCAACAATTGGCAGCGGCTCATATTCAACTTTGATCAACTTGATCGCTTGTTTCGCAATTTCAAGCGTACTAGCAGCAACTGCCGCGATTGCATCGCCAACATATCTCACCCTTTCCTCACAAAGCACCGGCTGATCAGGCATTACGATGCCAAAACGATTCATTCCCGGCACATCTTTATAGGTAATGACTGCCTTCACACCCGGGAGCAGCTCTGCTTTCTCCGTATGAATTGCTATAATTTTCGCATGAGGAAAAGGGCTTCTCAGCACTTTCCCGAACAACATGTCCGGAAACGTAAAATCAGTTAAGTAGAACAATGTTCCCGTCACCTTCGAAATGCCATCCGGTCTGATTCTTCCCCGCTCTTCCGTCTTATTGAAATTCATTTACGCTCCCTCCTCTCGCAAAAGATTTTTCAGCTCTGAAATAATCAGATTAGCCGCTGCCTTTTTACGATATTCCCCTGAGATAAAGGCATCCGATACCGTTACAAATTCATCGCATATCAATGAAAAAACCGTTTTCCAGTCGATTTCCTCCGTTCTTTTCTCCTTTATTGATAATGCTGTTTTTTGTAAAACAATGGGCTTGTTGTCTCCGCCTCCTGCCGCAAGTCTTAGATCATCAATGGTTCCTGACTCCGTTTTCGTTACAGTGCCGGCTACCGTAACAATCGCTGCCGTGAACGTTTCTCTTCTGCCGATTTTTTTGAAAAAGACGGCATCTTTCGTAATCGGCAACAAAATGTCTGTTAGGAGCTGATTTTTATCGGCGCCTTGGAGCCATTGCCATAAATCCATTTTTTTACCTTGAAGGAGAAGCTGAGCTTTCAATACCAATAATAAAGGAATGAGGTCGCCGATTCCGCCCATTATATTGCCTCCGATTGTTCCGCGTGTGCGAACAGCAGGAGCAGCAATCGTTTGGACAGCTTGAGAAATAATCGGATGTGCATTCAAAATGGTTGGATGTTTGCGGCACTGAGCCAATGTGGTCAAAGCACCAATCGCCAGCAAACCATCTTCTTCCATCAGCTTTACTTCCTTTAATGAAGGAATCATCTCAAGACTGATTAAATACTCCGGAATGCGCTGTCCGCTTTCCCATTGAATTTGAAGCAGCGTTCCACCAGAAATATAGCGCGCTTCATTTCCGAGCCGACTCTTTTGTTCCATTGCGCTTTCGATAGAAGTCGGCATCCAAACTCGTGCGGATTGCAAAGCGAAAGTTTCATTGTGATGGATCATCCACGGCCTACCTCCCTCTTGTAAACTTTTAATATGATATTTAACCTTACATTTTATGTAATATTAAGTAACATAATAACAATTAATCTATTTATTGTCATTGTTCATTTTGCACTATTTTCCAATTCCCTCTAGTTACTTTGAACAAAAATGATGTTAGATAACATCACAATTTCCCATTTATAACCATATGGATTATAATAATCTTATAGCGTTAAGGGAGGATATTTTACATATGAGTGATTTGACGCATTTCAATGAACAAGGACGAGCAAGAATGGTCGATATTTCCGATAAAGCGGAAACAGCCCGAACAGCAGTCGCAAAATCTTCTGTTACAATCAATCAAGCAATCTATCAGCAAATCATCGCCGGCTCCAATAAAAAAGGCGACGTGCTCGCTGTCGCGCAAGTAGCCGGCATTATGGCCGCCAAGCAAACATCCAGCATCATTCCGATGTGCCACCCGATTGCTTTAACCGGCGTCAACATCGCCTTTGACTGGCAAATTGACGAGCTGAACAACAAGTATGAAATTTTAATACAAGCAGAAGTAAAAACGAAGGGATCCACAGGTGTCGAAATGGAGGCATTGACAGCTGTTTCAACCGCTGCACTGACGATTTACGATATGTGCAAGGCGCTCGATAAACAGATGGTGATCGGTCCAACGATGCTAATCAGAAAAACTGGCGGTAAAAACGGCGATTTTTTGCGGAGGGGATTTCATGATTTGGAATAAAGAGATGAAAGAATTTACACTTAGTAAGTTAACAGCTGAAGATGTAGAGGATGCTGAGCAGTTATTAAGGGTGAAACTGCCGGAAGCTTACCTTAAGCTGATGTTTGAACAAAATGGCGGCATCCCTGTTCATCAAGACTTCCCTTGCAATGTGCCGAACAGCTGGGCTGAAGATCACGTTCGTGTTGACACAATATACGGAATCGGAAAGGAAGGAATTTTACTAAGCTCTTATTTAATTCAAGAATGGGGTTTACCGGAAGATATCGTTATTTTCTCCGGAGACGGTCACGGATGGGTGGCGATGGATTACCGCCAGAAGACGGATGATCCGCCGATTATTTGGGTCGAAAGTGATCAAGACCTTATCATAGAATTAGCGAGTAATTTTGCCGGATTTGTGGAAGGGTTATATACAGCTCCCTATGAGGAAATCAAAGTTGATGATGCGGAAAAAATTGCTTTTGCAATTGAACGGGTCGAGCAACTGTTTGACCAAGAGGAAGCAAGCGGTTGGGTTAAAGCTTTCAATATGTTATATGACCATACTACCGGTCACGAAATCTATATTCAAAAGAAAATCATTCAATTATTAAACGGACAAAATATTCACCTAAAACAGCTCGCTTACCATTATACGATGATTTACAATGAAAAATTTTCGTTTTCTGCAAGCAGCATGAAATGGATTTACAAGCTTATGGAGCAGGATGAGGTTTTGAGCAGTGAGGTAGAAGTGCTTAAAAACTACTTAACACAATTAGATGATATGAATAAATAATACGCCAATGCTGATCAACATAAACAAAGGAAACCCATAAATTAGGTCTCCTTTGTTTACAATTTGATGAGGGTGCTCAAAAATTGATAATCGTTGTTACACCGTGTTCTGTTAAAAGAGGTCGATGTTTCAATTCCTCAAGCCATTTTTTGTGATGAAGCTAAAATTACCCGTATTGGTTCTCATAGGTGCGACTCCCAATGTTAATAATAATTGGCTCCGGTTTCTCGAGAACTCGCTGAATATATGATTCATGCCAATGCTGCATAGGGATTTCATAAAGCTCAATCACATCGCCAATCTCCATATACTTCTCTAAATAGATATAAAAATAGTAATTGCCAATGCCGCCAGCTTCATAAATGTACGGCAGCGATAACACCGACTTAACGATTTCACACCACCATTACTCCGCCTCACACACAGAGAAACCCAAGTCGAGTTCATCATAAATACCACGATCATTGTATTCTTCTATTTCATCCAGCATAATAAAAGGCTTAGATGAAGCAAGGAATTGAATACCGGACACCTCTTATCCCCTCTCAAATCCCTATTGTATTACCACTCTATATCCGGGTCATATGAAAACGGCTCGCGGACGAAGATTTCATTGCTTCCCGATTGCCCGATGACTTCCTCTTTACCGTCTCCGTTCAGCAGTAGCTTAATACCAATTAATTCTGGGAAATTAGCGAAATAGCTATCTGTCATAGATGTCAAGAAAACACCCGTTCCTGCTGATCCTTGTACATTTTTAGCATTTTCATCATAATCAAGCACCAGCAATTTACCGTCATCTTCAAATCGATAACTGTTTAAACCGATGTCATAACCTTTTGAGATAAAATTATGGATGGTTTTCACTAAATCGTCTTCTTTATTGTAAGGCTGGATTGTCGGATACACGTAGCTTGCTGTGTCATCCCCTTGGAAAAGAACAATGAAATCTTTCGCATTCGCTTGTCCGTTGCTACTTTCTTCCGTATTGCCCGATGTTTCTTTTAAACTGGCAACCTCTTCTGTCAGCTCTTCAATTTGCTTCTTTTGTTCGGAAATTGTTGCTTCATATTCTTTTAGCTGTTCAGCTTGTGTATTAACCGTTTCCTGCAAAACATCTTGATTCGAATTGTCCTCGGATGCACTCTCAGTACAGCCGGCTAATAGTAAACTCGTAAGTCCAATCGCAAACAATGTTTTTTTCATATTTTCCCCTCAAATCCAAAATTGTGTAATGTTGTAATTATTTAATTATAACAATAATTCAGATATACCTCAAACACTAAAAATTCCACTCATTTCAGAATAGAATACTGAGATTATTTAACGTATACAGTCTCCCCGTCATAAAAAACAAGTCATTTTCATTCCGCTCAACAAATTCATCAATGACCAAAAGCGCTTTTTTCAAATCATTCACCAACAAAGTCGTGTACGGCTCATTCCAGCAAAAGCGATTGATTCGCCTTAGCTCATCAGCAACGACTCGAAGCTTGTACTCATCGATAAACAGCTTCACTTGATACCATTTGTCCTCATTCGTAATGAGGATACTTTTGTCCTGCCAATTTTCCTCTACAAAATCAATAAATCCATATAGATTGTCTGCCAGTAAATTGGCCATTCTCATATAATATTCCATTGCGCATCTCCCCAAACACATTCATTTCATATACAGTATATGATTTGGGAGATTCGAAACATTCCGTACTAATGATATTTTCAGTATAACAAGGTGAAAAATGGAATCTATCACTTTCTAAAAAGAGAGTTGGCGCTATTAGATTATGGAACTGTATTTGTTTAAAGCATTACACTTTTATTTTTCAGAAAAATTAGTATGATTAAGAAGAAGATTGTTGTTGAAGCTTATCATGAGAATATAAAGAAAAGTTATTAGCAGTAGCTGTTGGATTGAGCATACGCTTGCTGCCGGAGCGGCCTGTTCATTTCTCAAAAACTCTAAATCTACTTTTTACAATCGAAACTCCGACATTGTATTTGAATTATGACATTTAGAAATGAGGGGGTTGTTATGAATGCCAAAACAGTAAAACAAGGAAAAATCATCACCGCAGCAACTAAGCTTTTTACGGAATTAGGATTTGAGCAAACCTCAATGCAAAAAATAGCAGATGAAGCCCAAATCGGTGTCGCAACGCTTTTTCGTTACTTTCCGAAAAAAGAATTGCTCATTGTTGAAGTGATTGAAAGTGTTATCGAAGAAATGGTGCCCCATTTTGAAGAAATAGTTCAAAGCAAGCTTACAGGTCTTCAAAAAATGGATGCCATTTTAGAGGCATATATCGACTATTTCACGACGGCTAAACGAGATGCGGTTATTTTGCTGGAGAGCTTTGATTATTATGCTGCCTTTCACACGATGGAACAGCCATTAATGGAGCAGATAGAAGCAAGCTATACAAAAATCGGCCGTACACTTAATCACGCCATTCAACTCGGTTTTGAGGATGGGACAATCGGATTTTCTCCAGAGAAAGCGATCAACGCCGAAATCATCATGAACCTGTTCGGCACTGCTATAAAAAAACATTCCTTTAACATACTTTTAGAAAACGGGATATTTCCGATTCCTGATAAAGTACAACTTTCTCTAGTGAAATCGTTAATTTTAAAATATTTATCAAAAAATGAATAATACAAATATAAAAAGGCTTCCCTATACATTTGTAATAGAGAAGCCTTTTTTGTGATTAAACGTTATGAATTTCTCTTAACTTCGCTACAATCGCTTCTGTTAACTCTTCAGCTGTTTGCGGGACGAATTTCACTAAAATTTGATTAACCATCGCACCCATCATGCCGCCTGCTGTAATGTCAAGGTTCCCTGTCATTATTGTTTCATTTTCAGAAACTGCTGTAGCTTTGAAATAACCGCCGCCCTTAAAATTATCCGATAAACCTGTCAGATCGAAAATAACTTCAGATGGTTCATTCCATTCTTTAATATCGATTTTCAGCTTTACTTTTTTTTTCATAAAGCCTAAATCACCTTTAAACACCCAAGTTGATTCATGCTCACTGAGTATTTCATGTTCGATATAACCCGGCACTAATGGCGCCCAGTTGTTCATGTCATGTACAAATTCCCAAATTGTATTTATGTTTAACGGTATATTTACTGAATGTGTTCCTGCTGGCATGTTTACCCCTCAAATCTTAGTTAGATTTTGCTGCATGTTCTCCTGCTAAAAATCCAAATACCATTGCTGGCCCGATTGTGCCGCCTGCGCTTGGATAAATAGGCCCTAGCGGATTTGCTGATGCATTTCCTGCTGCATATAAACCTTTAATCGGCTGTCCGGCAAAGTTTAACACTTGACCGTTTTCGTCGATTTTTGGTCCGCCATTTGTTCCTAATGCCCCCAAATAAATTGGTAATGCATAGAACGGCGCTTTCTCAATTGTACCGATGTTTTTTTCCGGACTTCCGCCGCCTGATGTTAATCCTTCAAAGTTAGTTGTACCGCGATGGAAATCTTCATCCACTTTGTTCTCAGCAAATGTATTCCACTTCGCCACTTCTTCTTCCAAGTTATCTGCATTGACACCGATTTTTTCAGCTAACTCTCGCAATGTTGGTGCTTGGTCTACCCAATCCGGAGCTGGATCACCCGGCGTCATCGTAATAAGCAGCTGAGAATCTTTTAATTGCTGGTCAAAAATCATCCAAACCGGCGCTTCATTCGGGAATTCGAAGTTTACTGCATTGAAATCGAAGAATGCGCGAGGCATGTCATTATAAGTCGTTCCTTCATTTGTAAAGCGACGACCGTGTTTGTTGACAACAATTGAGTTAGGGCCATTACGACCTCCGCCTAACTGCGCCATAACATGGTCTTCATATTCAAATGTCGGATCGACCATTGCCGGATACCACCAAGCTTCACTCATATTGTCAAGTGCTGCGCCAGCTTTCATCGCCATCATTAACGCATCCCCTTCATTTCCTGGAGGTGTAACCGGATGCGTAATGTCCATTTTTAAGAACGCTTTCGTTAATTGTTTATTCCACTCAAAGCCTCCAGAAGCTAAAATAACACCTTTGTTTGCTTTGTAATATTTCTTCTCGCCTTCAGATGTTTCAGCAATTAAACCGATTACATTGCCTTCATCGTCCAACACTAATTCTTTCCCCGCGGTGTGTAAAAGCGTTTTCACACCTCTGTCTAAACAAGCTTTAAACATGGATGCAATTAACGCCCGCCCCATTGTCACAATGTTATTTTGCATGCGCTCTGCTACCACCGTAAAGTCAATGCCACCTACAGCTCCGCCTTCTTCTAAAGTCAGCGGCGGAAAAATCGGGTTTTGACGCAAATGCATGCCCCATTCTCCAATTTGATTCAAATCAAAAGGTAACGGGTCAATTGAGCGTGTCCCATTTTTCAACGCCTCTTCCATGTGCGCATAATATTCCGAATAGTCATTCGGTGTTTTGAAGCGTACACCTGCTTTTTCATCTAAAAACAGAAATACTTCGCGTGCTTTGTCTACATAACGCTCAATCATATGATCTTCTGCACGACCTAAAGCCAAACGTTTAATAAACTGAACCGCTTGTTCGCGGTCATCCTTAAAGCCGGCTGCTTCCATATAGTGATTTAAAGGTACCCATGGAATACCGCCAGAATAAGCAGTTGTTCCACCAATTTGATGCGTTTTCTCCAACACTAGTACAGACGCACCATTTTCAGAAGCTGAAATCGCGGCCGATAAAGCTGCGCCACCTGTTCCTAAAACAACTACATCCACTTCTTGATCCCACTGAATGTTTTGCATCGTTATGCCCCCTTTTTAAAATGATAGTGGCACTATCACTTATAATTATGTTACACAAAATGAAATTTTTCAATTATGAACTATAGATATTTTCAAAAAACTTTTAAAATACATTTTTTTGAAACCAAAAGAGAGGAAAATTTCACTCAGAAATAGTAAATTGAAATTCTATGAAAAAAATTATGTTGCTTGTTTAATCGTTAACTTTTATATTAACTATTCTTTTAGGTTACCAATCTGATGAAAGCAGCGCAATAAATATTGGTGAAAATAAGCCTGCACAATAGATAGAAGCAGGCATCACCAAATTGAAGATTGATGGGGAAATTAAAAAGGTTAGTCGTTCTTGAAGATGGCAGTTCTATCGAAATTTTAAAGAGTATAATTAGATAATATAAAGACAGATAAAAGGAGTGCTTAGTTTCCGCACTCTTTTTATCATTTATTGAATCAAGAAAGCCTGAGCTCGATTTAATCGTCTTTGAAATTCAAATTATTAGCGGGAAATTCACGAACAAGCACTATCTGCCAAATCCAAAAAATCTCCCTGCTTCAAAATGGCAATAAAATGCCTCAAAATGCGTGCAGTCAGACCCCAAATCGTGTATTGCTCGTATTCAAAAAACCATTCTTCCACAGAACGCGAGCGCCACTGATAGTCGGTGCCGTTCATAATTTTATCAAAAGGAAAATCCGGAGATGGTTCGGGCGTAATCGTAACTAGATGTAAGTATGGTTCATGATTCAGTAGCCATTTGACCGGAACTGTGAACAATTCCTGCACCTCATCCTTATTGTAATTTTCCAAAAACTGATCTCCCTCGATTGTTCCGACAAATGGATAAATGACAAATGACGGAGAAGTGATGTAAGGACTCAATTGCCCAATTACTTGTACTTTATTCACATCAATCTTCAATTCTTCAGAAGTTTCTCGTAATGCTGCTGATAACGGCGATTCATCCGTGTCGTCAATCCGTCCGCCTGGGAAACTGATATCACCCGGCTGCTTTCTCATTTTTAATGCGCGCACCTCGAACAAAATATGCCATTCTTCTTCCACTTGTACTAACGGAATCAAAACAGCTGACCGAAATGCGGTATCTTCCCCAATAAATAACCCTTGATGATCACTTAGCTGGCCCTTTAATTTATCCAGGAACATGAAAAATTCCCACCTCAATGTTTTTATTTTATCGTACCATTAATTGAACTATAGAAGAAAGATTTGTCGCGAGCAATTCAGAAAATAAAAACAAAATAATTAACTTTAAAAGAATGAGCGCATTGTCGAGAACTTCAATATTTTCGACTTTGAGCCTAGCGATGCGAATATAGAAAAAAATTCATGCGCCCAATACAAACAGCAACAGCTTCCTTTCCCACC
>JBJFHH010000252.1:18283-20037 GCA_051893475.1 Bacillus sp. (in: firmicutes)
ATATAGAAAAAAATTCATGCGCCCAATACAAACAGCAACAGCTTCCTTTCCCACCGTGATCCGGAAACTGTGAAAATGCTGTCCGGCACTAGATTTAATAGATAATGAACGTGAAATGCTCGGATATTTGCCCAGACGTTTAACTTTTTCAATTGTTGCCGGCAAAACTGGCCTTTCATTCACTTAAAACAAGAAAAAATGAACGAAAAGCCGGTTTATTTTAGGAGTTTTGCTAGTTTCATCGTGTTTCAGTTATATTATTGCGCTTTTGGACTACTGATAGCGCTGTGAAATTAATTATAGCGCCTTCCCATTGAATGATTGCTCCTTCATTCGAAAAATAGCGCGGTATTTGAAATTATAGCGCCTTCGCAGCCAATGATTGCGCCCTCGTGAAAAGGATTGCGCTATCGAGCTTAGAATAGCGCCTTCAATATGAAATCAGTAATGTTCCTCTACAAATAACACAAAATCGATTTCTCAATCCAGTAAGAAAACACCGAATTCGGGCAAAGCTTCTCATATTTTTTCATTTTCAAATAAAGATCAATGCCATCTGATACATCGTGCCACAAATCAGTGAAAACAAAATCATAGTTCTCCTTTGGCATTTGGTTTTTGGCATAATCAAACGCATCGTCCTTCACGATTCGCACCTTATCGGCATGCGGAAATTGCGGCAGTATATGCGTCTTGAACAGCTGAATAACGTCCTCATTTATATCGACAATGGTAATACTGTCAACATCCTCTTTCTCGGAAACCATATAAGCGTAGTAGCCGAGACCGAGGCCGTAAGTGAGCACCTTCCCGGAAGCACCGGCAACCGCTTCTTTCATTGTTTCGATTTCATTCGGGGTGATCGTCATCCAAATGCGGTCGTTCTCCAAAACGGCCGGAAACTTGAATGGCTTATCGAAAAAGCCAATTTGCGCAATTTGTCTCCCTTCCTTTGTTTGGAGAATATCATCGCAAACAAAGCCTTCAAACGCTTTATATTGTTCGTATTTCAATTCACTGTTACCGATCTTCACAGTCGGGATTTTAATATTTTTATAATATGGATTCTCATAATAGACGCTAGCATCCAAATGCTGAAACATGTGGCAGAAATAGTGATTGAAAAGCTGCTTATCGACTTTGTTGTCGGCAATGTCTAACCCGAAAGCAGCCGTTAATATCGCCGCAAACGCATATTCAGTAGAAACACCATATGCCGTCAGTTCAGCTATTTTTTCTTTCGTCACATAGTCAGGCGCCTGATTCAAGTAATAGCTGAGGTAAGAAAATACTTTATGATTGTCTTCTTTAATAAGTTTATTCTGCTCCATATTTCCACCTGTTGTTATATTTTTCACAAATAAAAAAATCCACCTTGAGTAAAATGGATTCTTCTATATTATGATAATATAATTTCTATTTTCATCTCTAGTGAATTTTTTGCGAGATTATCAGTCCATCGATTGTAAAATTTCCATCGTCAATTTGTCTGTTTTTTCTAATTTCTCGCCTTTTGTCGGACTGTCAGCTAGTCTGATTAACTCGTCTTTTAATAAGAGTTTTTCTTCTGGCGGGAATTCCTTCACTAAATATTCCAGGCACCAATGCTTTCGAGTATAATCATCCAACAAAAATGAAAACATCCGTCCGACGAAACGGACGGATGTTTTTTATATTAAGCAGCAGGATTCAATTCGATTTCGATTTTTAATTTAACATCTTTGCCAATCAGCACGCCGCCTGTTTCGAGTGCC